>JBCCZF010000045.1:0-10464 GCA_039188035.1 Bacteroidota bacterium
TGGACGACCATGGTCTGTGTGGAATCCAAATCGATTTTATAGGTGATTTGATCTATTTTATGGGCCCAGAGGGAGATGCTCAAAAAAAAGCCATAGATACAAAGTGTTGCTTTCATAGGAATTATCGTTTAAACGATTTTGGTCTTAAAATTGGAAACGGGAGAGGTAACGACTATTGGGGCGGAGGCCCTCCACCCCCGGGACCGTTTTGAAAAGAGGCATCCGGGGTTCCCGAAAAACATAGGGGAAACGATGGAAAATCCTTGGTTACCACATAATAGTACTCCCCATCGGGTGCTTCGGGGGTGGGGCCGGTCCTCCCGTTACAGGCATCCAAATCCCCGGAACCCTCCACATATTCGTAGTCCTCAAAATACTCTCCATCATAACTTCCCGATGGGCCCGTAATACCATCGCCGCCCCGATCACCAGTTCTAAATTCGTAAGAGGCCTCGGCCTCCATTAGGTTCCCGGTTCCATCGTCATAATACAAGTAGTAGATAGGGAATCCGTCCGCGGCGTATCCAATTTTTATCATTGCATCGCTATTTTCCACACCCAATTCTTCTCCGTAAGCGTTGGGGATGCCGTGATAATGGTACTGGCCAGTGGGCTGTACGTGTGCGTTGTTCCAATCCAGTCCAAGATCATCTACCGATTGCAGGGTGGTCCTTGTCCACATTTGGTTCACCTCCCCGGTAAAACCGGTAAATCGCTCCGCGGTGTACACCTCAATGGCCACACCCGAAAATAAAATCCCATTGACCATCCCCTGGCCGGAAGTCGTAGTTCCCGCCAAAGAAGGTTCCGTTGTAACCGTATAGGTATCGTCCTGTACACTAATGGTATTGGGGTTTCCTATCCTCCGATCCAAATCGGTAGGAAAAGTACCCACCAAATGGTTGGGAACGCTGTTTATCGTTATGGTGCGAGTAGTTCCCTCAATACTTTCGGAATAGGAGGACATAGTGTCCAAACTACCTTCCACATCATTTGTACAGTCATCCTCAAAATTGCTGATACTGAATACAGATGCGCCATCGTCCAAAGTGGTAAACGAAGTCCTTGCCGATTCCGAAGATCCATCCACGGTCACGTAAATATCATACGTGGTGGAAGGAGAAAGGCCTGAAATTCGAGAAGCCCCGAGGCGCCCCAGACTTGAGGCGTCCGTCCCAGAGGTACCGTCCCCCGGAGTAAAACCGCTTTCCCCATATTCAACGGTCCAAGAAGTTTCGGAATCCGCCTGAAGCCAACTTACCATGGCGGCGCTGGAGGAAACTTGTGCAATCATATCACTTACCGCATCCGAGTTTGTGGACGTATCATCATCCACATCCACGGATCCATTATCATTGCTGCAATTCCATAAAAATGTGGTCACTACTAGGGTACCGACTATCAATTTTAAACGATTCATATCTCTTTTTTTGGGTTATATGGTAGTTAGATGCCTTTTCCAAAATTTTCCTGCGCCTCTTTTTGATTTTTTTTTCAGAATGCTGCGAAAGGGGATATTTGGATGGCTTGCTCAGAGGGGCATATACCCTCTGAAACGCTAAAACGGGCGGAGTATGTGAACTTGGAAAAACGGGACCCATCCTAAAAAAAAAGCCACCCCGCACAAGAAATCCAAAAGAAAAACATCTAAAACCTTAAAACGTAAAATCCAAGTCATGAAAATTACATCCATCTGGGCCCTAAGCCTATCAACGATTATCCTTAGTTGCAATAGTGGAAAAAACAGTACCTCGACCATTGCAAAAACGAAGCAGGACACGCCCGCTTCACAAATAGATTTTCTAAAGGAATATCGTTTGACCAGTGCGGAATTTGGCAGCCAAACCACAGTAAGCGTATCGAATACCATGCGTATTATGAGAACCAATGCCCTTCCCAACCACGCTACGGGAACATTTCCCAACGAGGGTAATCCCAACACTATCTCTGCGCAGAACAAACAGTATACCTTTCCCCTAAAACCCAAATTCTCCGGGGAGTCCAAATGGGCCCGGGAACCGGGAATAGCAGTGAACGGGGTGAAATTTGAGCCCGAAACGGCGGAGCGGTTTATTTGTGAATCCGGCGAAGTATATAAAATTGAGGCTATCCAGGATTTGGTCGACCTAGGGCTAGACCACAATCATGCCCATGTACAACCAACCGGGGCCTATCACTATCATGGAGCCCCCACTGGGCTTATAAAGCAACTGGACAAGGGCGAGGATATCATCCTAATCGGATTTGCCAAGGACGGATTTCCAATGTATTACTCCAAAAGTGGCAAATACAAACCGAGCTATGTCCTTTCAGAGGCAATACGTACCGGGGAAATCTGTGGTTATCGCAATCCAAAGCAACACATAGAACAAAGCTTGAGCAATACCCATCCGGATGGCACCTTTGTTTCAGATTGGACGTATGTACCCGGGCAGGGTCAATTGGACGAGTGCAACGGTATTGAACACAATGGACAGTACGCCTATTTTGTCACCGACGAATATCCCTATGTGGGCCGATGCTTAAAGGGCGTATTTAGTGAAAAGCACCCCCCGCATGGAAGACCACCCGGGCGACCTCATCATCATGGGCCGTCCAGTGCGAGAAATTGAGGATTCCCTAAAACCGGGATTTCACATCCCAGAGCACCCCCCTGTACGCTTCGTTCGGAATACATGGATTTTTTGTCCGGGGAAACCGTATCCTAGATACTCCCGGAATCCCCCAAATGGTATTTACGTATCCAAAGCCCTATTCCCAAGACTTGCCCCATGGACAGACGCAAGCACGCCTAGAAGCTGTTTTCCACCTCCGCTGCCTCTAGCATCAGATAATGCAAATCGGTATTTTTAATAAATGGGGGCAATAATTGGCTCCCAGGGCCGTATAGGGCCAGTTCCACATAATCGGCGGAATGTTTCATACTGATCCAACCTACCGAGTTATACTTTTTTTGAATTTCAGCAAGTGTGCGGAAGGGGAGTTTTCTGGGATTGTAAAGCCCTTGTTCCTCAAGTTCCAACCCTTTGTAGTACGAAAGAACCTTATTAGCCTCGTCTTCGGTGAGGGCAATATCATTGGCATATTCCACACGCTCCCGTAATCCTTTTACGGAGGTTTCCCTTCCAACACCATTAAGAATCCATGCGTTGGTGTTTTTGTATTCCTGGATGGAGTCAAAATTTTTGTTGGCGTTACCTCCCGAAATCACACCTGGGTTGGCATTTCCATGGTCCGTAGTGATAATTACCAAGGTTTCCCTATCCGCTTCTGCATAATCCATGGCCACCTTTACCGCCTCGTCAAAAGCTACCTGATCATATAGGAGCCCGGCAATATCGTTGGCATGTGCCGCCCAATCCACCTTGCCCGCCTCCACTTGCAAAACAAAACCTTCGGAATGCCCTTTGAGATTGTCCAAGGCCTTTTGCGTCATTTCGCCCAAGGTGGGAATATCCTGCATCAACTTTGGATTGCCCGTCCTGTCTTTTGTATACGGAAGACCACTTTCGTGGAATACCCCCAATAAGGGCTTATCTTTTGGGGCGGCCTGCATTTGTGCACTATTCCGAGCCACGTGATAGCCCTTGTTTGCAAATTCCCGGAACATATCTTTTTTATCCTTGCGTCTATCCGCCGAAAAATATTCCGTTCCCCCGCCCATCATAACGTCAAAACCGTGATCTAGATATTTCTGGGCGATGGCCTCCTGATCCCCTCTCGATTTTTGGCTGACACAAAAACCCGCGGGAGTAGCGTGGGTAATGGGTACCGTAGTAACGCAGCCCGCCTTTTTGCCAACGGCCTTGAATTTTTGCCAAAGGGGCATATGAAATTCCCCGTTTGTCCCATAGTTCAATCCTCCGTTGTTTATGCGGAACCCGCCACCCCAAGAGGAACTAGCCGCTGCCGAATCCGTTACAATGGAACTTGCCGATGCCATATCCATCAACGCCCGGGAAACCTTGTTCTCCTTGTATAGTGATAGCCAGTTACTACCGATTCCCGTTTTACGGGATAGGTAGAGATCCGCCATATTTAGGGTCCCAATGCTCATTCCGTCACTTACCAAAACAATAATATTCTTGGCTTTCCTATTCTTCCAGGTGCGTTTACGATTGCCCGTACCCGCCGCTTCTGCAGGGGACAAAAAAGTAGCTCCCAAGGTGGTGAGCACCCCGTTTTTAAAGAATCTTCTTCTGTTCATTTTTTGATTTGATTATTGTTCGGTCTGTTTTTGGTAGGGACTTCCTTCCCGGATAAACCCGTTATCGTACTTAGAACACGCGCGAAACTCTATTTACCAATGCAAGTTAGGAAAATTATCCGGAGTCCTTTGCAAAATGAGGGACTATCGACACGGAGATAGAATTTGGACCTTATCCTTCCCTAAAACGTATCCCCAGACTTCTTTTTGGCAAAGGGACTTTATGGGACTAGCGCATTACCTTACCACTACCCGTTTAAACGGGAAAGACTTGGTGTGCCCTTATTGGTTACTTTCAGGATACTATGGAGGGCCTGCTTATTGTCCACCACAGGCGCGGTGAAATTGGCCTCATGGGCATTCTCGGGCTGTTCCAGGGCAAATTCCCCTTGCTAGGAGCCTGCCAACCAAAGAAAGCTTAGGGTTTCCCCATGCGAATCTGTGAAATCAAAGGTGTCCAATGTTATCCACTCACCGCATCGGACCATAAGCAAGAGTACCGGTGCCAAGGCATGATCGGCTTCATCAACCGGTAGCGAACACCGATCCATCCAGGCCGCAAAGCCGTTCTGAAAATCGTTACGCCGAGACCTTGGCGCCATTGAAGGCCAGGGCACCCCTTTTTACAGCACGTCCATACTCACTGGGCAGATACGGCGAAAAGGTATTATGGGCGTTAGTCCCTATTTTTCGGGTCTCCGGTTCAAAGGGAATTTCATGATTTCCTCTTTTTTGTTGGGCAAAATCGGATTTATAGAACTCATATCTACCGCACCACAACGAAATCCATAACGGGTGTTCATCCGTATCTTCCAAAATCCCTGTAATCCAATCCAAACCTTCGGAATACATGCCCTCACCTACCCCGGTCATGCCATATTTGGGAAGTCCACTTTTTTACCAAATCCAATAAGGCCATTTCCTCCGGGAACCCGTTTTTCTGTTGCAATACATTGGGTAATACTTTGGCATGGTCACGAAGAATCCTTTTGATCGATTCGGAATGTACCTGGCTTGGACTTTAACCAACACGAAGTAGTGGCCAAAAGCCCCTTGATATCCCATTGATTGGCACACAGAAGAAGCCGTACCAAGAATTGGGCATCGTCTGGATCAGCTTCAATATCGGTCAGCACCACAACCCGATTTCTTTACGTAGGTTGTGCATGAATATACTGGAGATAGGCAACCAAGGGAAAAAACGCTAAAAACGAATTTCTGCCTACCCCTCCTTAGGGGTTTTTTTCTCGATATTCGTTAGGCTGAAATCCCATAGTTTCTTGGTATCCAAATCTGATTCTAGTATATGCCCCATGGTTTATTCCCGCAATTCCAATACGCCCAAAACTGCGCAATGGTCCGTTGCCCTATCGTTACAAATTACTTTGGTCTCCAAAACGCGCCAAGATTTTTGGGGCCTAAATAAAATGTAGTCAATTTTCGCTTTGGGATTGTCCGAAGGGGCCGTTGGGGCAAAATCCGTAAGGGAGGGTGCCCAATGCTGGAATAGTATTTTCATGGTTTCGCTATCGGGTGTAGCGTTTAAATCCCCGGCCATAATAGTAGGCCTATCATTCTCTGCAAAAAGCGCATTCAGTTGCCGGGCCTGGTTTATTCGATCCGTTTCTTCCCGGGTATGGTCCAGATGGGTGCCTACAAAACGAATAGTATCCCCGCTTTTTAAGAGTACCTCTACGGCCAAGGCAGCACGGGGTTCCTTGCCTTCCTGGGCCTTTAAAGGGTGGTTACGCGTTACCAGAAATGCGGTTGTGGATAAAATCCCTTCGCCGTATCCTCCCCCATCAAAGGCCATGGCCTTCCCGAACAAAGGTGCCATTTGGGTACGTTGCCCCAATTCCGTGGCCAAATCGTACCCTTGGGCCCTTTTCGTCTTAAAATCCACTTCCTGTAGGGCGACCAAATCCGGGGCTTCGTCCCGTATTATCTTGGCCAGTAAATCCAAATCGAACCGCTTATCGGCATTTACCGTTTCCCCGTGATAGATGTTGAACGACAGTACCCGAACTACCTTGGTGGAATCTATCTGGGCCTGGGCACTACCTATGGATACGAGCATGCAAACGAAGACAACGTATCCCTTTAGAACATCCCTTAAATCTAAAATTCGCTTCATTTTGGCAATCGCGGGCCAAGGAAGATAACCGTAGCGTAATGGCAGGGCTTTTATCGTTATTCCCATTTTTGTAGAGTTTTTGGAAGAAAGGCTCATGGTGCTACATTTAGGTTTCGTTCTGTTATTGTTGGATACATGGTATCCGCATTGGGCATGTTGAGTTCGCCCGGGCTTGGAGGAATAAATTGGGTCTCCCTACCTTCAAGGTGCAGACTTCCCTTTTCCAGATCCACAGTTAGTACAGTATATAGGGGATCCCTGTAGGGACAGGTTTTGCTTACCGTGGGATAGGAAGCCTCTACATGCGGGGCAAAGCGTGCATATCGATACGTGTCTCCAACCCATTTGTAGGACATGCTATTGATCTGGATATAGGGAATTCCATTGATTTCCTTTACATAGTCCGTATGGTGATGCCCACTAAAACAAGCGATTACCTTGGGTTGGGCCTTCGCTATTTTGGCGCCCTCCAAAATGGCCCGTATCCGGGATCCATTGGCAATCCCACCCTCGGATTCCAAGCTCTGATGGCAAAACACAAGGGTAGGCTTTTGGGTATTCCTTAAATCATGGGCCAACCACTGCTGTTGTTCCTCCGCTATGTACCGATCATACCCGGACCACGGTTTTGGGTTCACATCGTTACCATCCAACACAATGCAGTGCAGTCCGTTCAAGTCAAAGGAATAATACCGATCCTTCATCTGCCACCAGGTCATGGTCTGCTCCCGGGTATAACCCAAATCCCGCATGTCGTGATTTCCAAGCACATGGTATCTGGGACCTTCAAAGGAATTCCAAACGTCCAAAAACGGTTGGTTCCGTTTGCGAGGAAGGGCAAAATCCCCCAATTGAAGGATAGCATGGGGCCGGCGTGCCTTCATATCCTCCATAAAATAACGCAGTCGGGATACCCCATCGTGAATGATATCTTGATGTACATCGGCCACCATACCTAGGCGTACCTGTGCTTTTTTCCCCAGGTCATCAAAGGCGGACAGCGATAAGGGCATAACGATCCCTGTGCCCGCGGCCATGGTTTTTTTTATAAAATTCCGTCTTTCCATAAGCTTCATTTTTGGGGTATACTTCACTTTCCCCTCTCCTTATCACTATAGGCTTAAACATTCAAAGTCCAAATCGTAGCGTACATACCCGGCTTGCCCCCCTAATTAAGCGGTGATGGCATGGATATTCACCCCTTTCTTCTTCCCCTTTAAAAAGACGTTGCCCACAAATTTTGAGCTGGTCTTGTAGCGCTTTTTCAACGCCATCAGAAGTTCCTCGGAGATTAAAAACCTGGCGTTTTGTTTGTTGCATTCCGCCTGGATCCTGGCCGCTGTATTGATAACATCCCCGTGATAGGCCAATTCTTTTTTAACGTGCCCCACCTCTACCGCAATAAGCTTTCCTCCATGTACACCCGCCTTAAACTCCGGATAGACCCCATATTTTTTCAAGTACTTTTCCCTATTGGAGTCCCTTAGATTCTCAAAGGCAAAAAACAATCGTACACAATTGTTGTGAAGCACCCCTTTTTCATAGGGCCAGTAAATTACCGCTTCATCCCCCACATATTGGTATATTTGGGCCCTATGGGCCAAAAGGACCTCATTTAGATCAAAGAAACAGTCCTGTATTAGCTGGCTGTATTTATGATGGCCCAACCTTTCCGCAATGGTCGTTGAGTCCCTGAGATCCAAGAACATGAAAATCACCTTTTCTTCTTTGGGAACCCTATACTTTCCGATAAGAGCCTTTACATATTTCCCTTTGCCAAACCGTTCCGCAGTGGAATTTATAAAATAGAAAATAAAGGAACAGAGTATGATGTAATATATGACAGACCAAAAACGCTTATCCTTCGCCCACCATCCAAAATGGATATCGAGGCCAATGTCCAAGAAACTGGAGGCTATAAACGCCGTAATGGATACCATCATAATCGTTGAAAAAAAGTAGGAAAGTGCCTTTAATAACTGGGTGATGCCAATTCCCATCCTTTTTGAAACGTACTTCTCAAAAAGGAGTTCGATCACCCCGTAGAATACACCAAGGGCTATACCAAGAAGGGAAAATATCCAAATGGCCTGTAAAAAAGAAACTCCCCGGTTGGCGGAGGGCACATTCAATTGTTCCAATTCCACATCGAGTCCATAAAAACGGAACACGCTATAACTCAACATGGCGAAAAACCAAAAAGGGACCGTTTTTCGAAAGGTGGAGAGAACTTCCATAGAACCAAAAGAATATATTTGTTCAATTGCACTTAAAATCACGGAAAAGATAGCGATTTCAATGGATTGATTTGACTAGGGAAGCCAAAAACGCGAATTCTATTTGGCCTGTACTAGAAACCCAACCTTTTGAAAAGCAAGTATTTAAATTCATTCTAAGCTTCATTCTGCCTATTTTTAAAGGATTCAAATTTTCATAAAGTATGATGGAAATCCCTTTGGCAGCTGGTATCCTAGCCGCTATCCTTCATGTAATATCCGGGCCCGACCATCTCGCCGCCATTACTCCCTTGGCCCTTGAAACCCGAAAAAGAGTATGGCGCATAGGCCTGTTTTGGGGATTTGGCCATCTGGTGGGCATGTTAATCGTTGGCCTACTTTTTTTGGTGTTCAGGGAATTGATCCCCTTGGAAAGAATTTCCAAGTACAGCGAACAATTGGTGGGAATGGTGCTCATCGGTATTGGGGCTTGGGCCCTATTCCGGATTTTCCATAGGGGAAAGCTGCACAAACATCCGCACGTTCATGGCGGTGAACAACCTTACATTCATACGCATGACCATGAACATGGGCCCAACGGTTTGATGCATGAGCACAACCATAACCAAAGTTTAAAGCAAAATACGTGGTCCTCATTTAGTATTGGGATACTGCACGGACTTGCCGGAGTGGCGCACTTTTTTCTATTATTGCCGGTTTTGGGCTTTGAAAATCAAGTACAGGCTGTGTCGTACATTCTGGGATTTGCATTGGGCACCTTGGTCGCCATGTCCCTGTATGCCTATGTTTTGGGACAAATTACCCGATTTACAGAAAAATCACGGAATTCAAATGTCACGCAAAACCTGCGGGTGATTGGCGGACTTTTTGCCATTGTTGTTGGCCTATATTGGCTCTATTTGGGATTTTAAAGCTGTACGTCCGCCATTACCAAACGATGGTTCCCCGTATCCGCCACGATTAGTTTTTCACCTTCAACGCAAATGGAAAAGGGCCAATATAAAGAGCTGTCCGTTCCAACCATGGTATCCTTGTTCTCACTTCCAGTGGTAAAGTCCCGTTTGCCGATTACGGCATCCGCTTTTTTGTTATTGGAAGATGGAATGGTCTCATGGAACAACAACCGACTGTTTCCCGTATCGTTGACCAACAGCCCCTCTTTATAAAAGCAAACATCATAGGTCCAGTTCATGGTATGGGCATCCGGGAACAGACCAAATTGGTTTTGCCCTGCCGCATCAAAATTGGGTTGACCAATAATGACATCGGCCTTGGTCTTAAATGCATCCTCCCAATTGTGCCACAACAAGGTTCTATAGAACTGGGTATCCGCCACGGCCAAGACACCATTTTTACTAATTTTTAGGGAATAGGGCCAAATGGGTTGGTCATTTTCAAAATCACGGGTAGTAAAATTGGGCTTTCCAATAACCTTATCCGCCAATGCATAATTCCGCTGGGGAATGGTCTCGTAAAACAAAATCCTTCTATTTCCGGTATCGGCGATCCAAAGATGGGTGCCATCTGAAAATACACCATAAGGCCAATGTAAGCTTTGGGACGTGGGGTCATGTGATATCCCTTTTACATTGACATCACTATGCTCAAAATCAGGCTGGCCCAGGACCACATCCGCAGCTTGCCCATTCCCAATGGGCATTTGGTGCCATATCAATACCCTATGGTTCCAAGCATCCGCGACAACCAACCGATGGCCATCGCTCCAAATTCCCGAGGGATAATGAAGACTTTCGGCCGAAACGCTTCCTCCCCTATTTCTACCGGAAGCCGTTGTATTTTTTTGCCCCAAAACAATATCCGGCTCTTGGTGCAAAGTGCTCGGAAGTGCATTCCAGATAAATACCCTATTCTGACCTGTATCCGAA
>JBCCZF010000046.1:0-10140 GCA_039188035.1 Bacteroidota bacterium
AAACGTTTTATGCGATTATCCGATTCCTTCTACCAAGCCCGCAAGTTGGTCGACTTGGTGGAAAACCAGACTTCATACGAGCTGGAAGATTCCGCCATGCACATTTTTGAGACGCATTTACGCGCGGAAGCCGTCCATCTAAAATTTGACGCTCCTGTATTGGCCAGTATGTTTCAGGGTAAAAAAGTAATGCATTTGCGTGATAGACCTTCCTTTGAGTTCTTGCCCGGGGAATCCTTGATTTTACCGGCCCGCGAATTGATGTGTATCGATTTCCCAGAGGCCCGTGAGGATAATCCCACCCGCTGTTTGGCTATGGAGATCGGGGAGGAACGCCTGAACCATGTTATTATGCTCATGAACGAGCGTATGACCCGAACCGATGGGCAAGAGTGGAACCTAATGGACTATAATTTTCACTTTACCAACGACAATGGGATATTCCAGATTTTACAGCGATTGGTGTATTTGTATACCGAGGATCATCCTTCCAAGGATTTTTTTGTTTCCAACATGGTACAGGAATTGGTTATTCGCATACTACAGGCCAATGTGCGAAAAACATATAGAACTTCCCGGGAGCTATCGGGTACCAAACGCCTGGCCTATATTGTGCAATACATACGCGAAAATATAAGAAACCCGCTGTCCATACAGGAGCTAAGTGGAAAAGCCTGTATGAGCGAGAGTCATTTCTACAAAGTGTTTAAACAGGAAATGGGAATTTCACCAACGGATTTTATCAATGAAGAGCGAATTAATACGGCTGCCCGTTTGTTGGAGGATCCGATGTGTAATCTCACGGAGGTTTTCTTGGCCAGCGGGTTCACCAATCGCTCATACTTTAACCGAATGTTTAAGCGTTTAAAGGGAATTAGTCCTAGCAATTATAGAAATCGCTTTAGGGCCTAGGACACGTAATGGCATCCTTCCAACAGTGTCCGTGAATCTGATTTAGCCTGTAAAATAGGTAAGTACCGCTAGTACTACCACGATTAGGACCAGCGAAAAGACGACATCGATAGTCGATAGGTTTTCTTTGGAGGCGGCCTTGTCCTCAGCACTAAGTGTGCCTAAGGACAACCCCCTGATACGGGCATAGTCCGGGGGATTAGTAACCAAACTTACGGATATACAGATGACCACGGACAAGATGAACATAAAGATGGCCATATGGGCAAAGTTGACGGTGGCGAAATTGAGTAGGATCCCAGAGAGATCCGCTTGGTAGATTTCGGCCAGAATCCGAAGCGCCGCCACCAAAAGTCCGGAGAACAGGGTAACGATGGCGGCCTGGGAATTTACCCGTTTCCAAAGGACCCCCAATAAAAAGACCGCGGTAATGGGCGGGGCAATATAGGATTGCACGCTCTGTAGATACTGGTAAAGTACCCCGCCGCCGATCTTGTCCATGATAGGAATCCAGATGATACCTAGGACAACTACAATAGAAGTAGCAACCTTGCCGATATTCAACAATTTCTTTTCATTCGTGTAGGGCCGTAGTTTTTTGTAGATATCGATGGTAAAGATGGTGGAACAGGAGTTAAAGACCGAGGCCAAGGAACTCATTAGGGCCGCCATGAGTCCTCCAGCTACGAGTCCTTTTAATCCCACGGGTAGCAAGGTCTTGACCAAAACGGGAAACACTTCGTCACTTTTTTCATAGGTCAGCACCCCCTGTTGAGCCAGGGCATAGGCAATAATGCCGGGAATTAAAAAGATAAAAATCGGAAACAACTTTAGGTAGGCCCCAAAAATGGCGCCCCGCCTCCCGATTTTGATGTTATTCGCCGCCAGGGTCCGCTGCACAATATACTGATCCGTACACCAGTACCAAATACCCACTATAGTTCCGCCAATTAGCATCCCGGTCCATGGAAAGTCGGGATCGGATATGGGGCGCCACATATTAAAATGGTCGCTCCCGGCGGTTTGGCGGAGCGCTTCCCAACCGCCCACCTCCTGGAGCCCCAGATAGGTAATGATGATGGAGCCTGCAATAAGGATAATGGTCTGGAGGGTTTCCGTGTATATTACCGCCTTCATCCCGCCAACAATGGTATAGGCTCCTGTGAAAACAACAATGCCGATGGCCCCGTACCAAAAGGGGATGCCCAAGAGTTCAGAAACCACGATTCCCCCGGCATAAATGGTGACGGATACCTTGGTAATCACATAGCCCAAAAGGGAGAAAACGGATAGGAACCAACGGGAACGACCGTCAAACCGTTTTTCCAGAAATTCCGGCATGGTAAAGGCCTTGCTCCTGAAGTAGAAGGGAAGAAACAACCAGCCCAGCAAGAGCACGATCCACGCATGCAGTTCGTAGTGCGCCATGGGCATCCCGGACTCCGCCCCGGTACCGGCCAGGCCCACCACATGTTCCGAACCGATATTGGAGGCAAAAATGGAGGCCCCAATAACAAACCACCCCACATTACGGCCGGCCAAAAAATAATCGGCGGTATCTTTATTTTTTTGGAATACCACCCAAACGGCCACGGCAATTAACGCGGCCAGATAGAGGCCTAAAACCCACCAATCCGCGGCTTCTAAAATCGATTCCATAAGTCGTATTCTTTGGTTGTCATTATTTTATCTTCCAGACCTGGCTTTTGGCCGAAATGGCTACGTCCCATACCTGGGAAGGATTTGGGCTGTACTGCGGGTCATTGTCTGCTTTTGGAAAATCGGGTACCATTTTGGAAAGGGCCAGGTAGTTCTTTTTCCTAATGTTGGTCTACAGTCTGTACAAGATATTGTTTTTTTCGTCAGGGTCTTGGAGCAGGTCGTACAATTTTTCCGGTTTTCGGTTGGCGTCGATGTAGAGTTTAAACCGTTCGTTCCGCAGCACCCTGTCCCGAAACACATATTGGTTTTCCACACCCTTTTCCGTAAGTTTTGCGTTATTCCCTCCCCCCATGCCCAGGATCCATTGGCGTGGGGATTTGATTTTGCCCTTTAGCAGCACTTCTTTAAAGGAATGGCCATCAAGGATATGTTCCCTTCCATTTTTATGTATGGTACGCCGGGGTGGGATCCCCGCCAAATCCAAAAAAGTGGGGTAGATATCCGTAAAATCGATCAAGGCATTGGATACTCCCGGTGGTATCGTCCCTGGCCAATGGGCAATAAAGGGTTCACAGATGCCCGTTTCGGCCGTGGTGCCTTTTCCGCCCATGACCATTCTCCCATTTCGCCGTCCGCCTATGCCGCGGGTGGATCCATTATCCGTAGTCCAGACGATTAGGGTGTTCTCCCGGATTCCCTCCTTTTCCAAAGTTTGCATAAGTTCCCCGGTAATTCTATCCGTATACTTCACCATGGCCTTATGTTTGCCCAGTTTGGTATCCGCGGAATCCAAGGGCGTATTGACCAAGGGGGTATGGGTAAGTACCATGGGGTAGTAGATAAATAAGGGCTTTTCCTTGTTTTTGTGGATGAAATCCACAATGAAGTCTTTAAAGACATCCGGCCCAAATGCGCCGGGATAGGTCTTACTGCCCCCTTTGGTGAAAATATAGGGGTCCTGGTACCGTTCCGCACTGGCTTCCACCCCGGTCTCATAGCCGGTCCACATGCAATAGTCGTCAAATCCTGCTTTTTCCAGGGCATCCGGTTCTACCCGGAAATCATCGATTTGCCATTTTCCGGCAATGCAGGTGGTATAGCCCGCCTTTTTAAGTTCCTGGGGAAAACAGGGGTATTTGTTTTCATCAAAATGGGCCCCACCGCCCCAGCGCGGTACATCCCAATGGTTTACCCATCCATGCCTAAAGGGGTATTGCCCGGTCAAGAGGGTAACCCGGCTTGGGGTGCATTGGGGCATGGAATACACATTGTTAAAACGTATCCCGTTCTTGGCAAGGGCGTCGATGTTTGGCGTAACCATGTCCTCTGCCCCATAAGCACTGACCCACTCCTTGCCCAGATCGTCTACTAGGATAAAAAGGATGTTGGGAGGAGTTTTGGTTTTTTTGTTGGCTTGTGGACGGATTCCGTTCGCATACAACAAAATCAGAAGGGAAAAGATAAAAGAAAACCTTTTTGATCGCATGGTTTTGGATGTTTTGCAACGGCATTTGACTTTCTTGCCAAGGGATCGGTTGCCGCTTCCCGGCAATGTAACACTTTTTCTATTCAAGTGGACCTTGTACCATTTCCCAATTATGATCAATAGGCTTGTTCATTTTCCCTGTACCTTTACCCTATCCCATGCCCATAGCTGCTCCCATGGTCATCTCGGTAGGTGAAGGTAACCGCCCTATTTTGGGCAAATTCTACATGAGAACTGCTATTAAAGGGTTTAAATGGTTTTACTGCCTAGACTTGAACTGATTTCCGCAAAGGACAGGCCGTACAACTATGAATGGGCCAGTACACTTTTTATAGGAAACAGGCAGGATTCAAGGTGGCGTGCGAGCGTACTATTTATAGTAAACAACAACAGTCCAAAACCGGTTCAAGAGGTAAATTTTTACGGAGCCATTAAAAAAAGAATCAATAACTATCTTTACATTTCTAGGATAAAAGACGTTTTTGTAGCAGGTATTATAAACTAAGGACGAATTCATTATAAATGTACCGAGAAAAGAAATACGATGATGCGAGACAGAGGGTTTAGGATGTTCTTTTTATCCATTTTTGCGGCTGTTTTTTTGTGGGCTTGTCAAGGAAAGGGCAAGGATGGGTTTACCAAGGAAAAAAGACCTAATATCCTATTCATTTTGGTGGACGATCTAGGCCTTCACGACCTGGGCGTTACGGGAAGCACGTATTACGAAACGCCAAATATTGATCGAATAGCCGGGGAGGGTACGGTCTTTGCCCAGGGCTATGCGGCAAGCAGGGTCTGTAGTCCTTCCCGGGCCAGTATTATGTTGGGTCAGGGAACGGCCCGCCATGGGATAACCGATTGGATCGGGGCCAAGACCGGAACGACCTGGAGGTCGCACAACAGAAATGACAAACTCCTGCCCGCGGAGTACAAACACGCCTTGCCATCTAGGGACACCACCTTGGCCGAAGCCTTGGTGGATTATGGCTACACCACCTTTTTTGCTGGAAAGTGGCATTTGGGTTCAGAAGGTTCCTGGCCCAAAGACCACGGTTTTCAGTTTAATATAGGTGGCTGGGACAAGGGAAGCCCTATTGGTGGTTATTTTTCCCCTTGGAAAAACCCAAATTTGGAAAATAAGGAGGCAGGTGAAAACCTGTCGCTACGCCTTGCCAAGGAGACGGCCAACTTCATGGAACGGTATAAGGATTCTACCTTTTTTGCTTTCCTATCTTTCTATGCCGTGCATGGGCCCATACAGACTACAAATGGAAAATGGGCAAAGTATCGGGACAAGGCCGCGCAACAGGGAATCCAGGATTCCGGATATGTCATGGAGCGGGTGCTTCCTATACGCACGGTGCAGGACAATCCTATCTACGGGGGATTGGTAGAGCAGATGGATGATGCTGTGGGCATCGTTCTGGACAAGTTGAAACAGTTGGGCCTGGAGGAGAATACCATTGTTGTATTTACCTCGGACAACGGTGGGGTAGCTTCGGGGGATGCGTTCTCTACCTCCAATCTTCCCTTGCGGGGCGGTAAGGGATACCAATGGGAAGGGGGCATCCGGGAACCCTATTTTATTAGGGTTCCCTGGTTACAAGAAACCAAGCAGGTAGATTATCCGGTAACGGGAAGTGATTTTTATCCCACCCTTTTGGATTTGGCGGGCATTCCTCTAAAACCCGATCAACATAAGGACGGTCTTAGCCTTAAGCCTGTATTGGAAGGCCAGAAAATGGAAGAAAGACCTATGTTCTGGCATTATCCGCATTACGGCAACCAGGGCGGCGAACCTTCCTCCGTAATCCGGGCGGGCGATTGGAAATTGATCCATTACTGGGAAGACGGTCGCGATGAGCTCTACGACCTGAACTCAGATCCCGGGGAGCAAACGGATGTGGCGGAAAAACACCCTGATTTGAGGTCCGAACTGGCGACCCAGCTCCATAAATATTTGCAAAACCTGGGGGCAGAGGTACCCCAACCCGATCCGGAGTTTGATCCCCAACTGGCGCTAAAAAAACATCAAGAGAAGGTAAAGGTTTTGCTGCCCCGATTGGAGACACAAAGAAAGCGGTTCTTGGAACCGGGCTTTAGCCCTAATCCCGATTGGTGGGGAAGCAAGGTAACCAAGGATTGAAAAACATAGCTAAAAGATAAAACGATGAGGATACAATGGCAAGGGGTAATGCCCGCAGTCACCACGAAATTTACAGCACGTGATACGCTGGATATCGCCATGTTCAACACCAACATCCAGGCCCAGATGGAAGCCGGCGTTAATGGTATTGTTTTAGGCGGTTCCTTGGGTGAGGCCAGTACCTTGACCGAAAGCGAGAAAGCGATTTTGATTCGGGAGACCCAACAGACGGTATCTGGAAAGCTACCTGTGGTCATGACCATTGCCGAGCCGGCCACCCAAAAGGCCCTTCAAGCGGCCCGAAATGCCGAAAAACACGGGGCGGATGCCTTAATGGTGCTGCCTCCCATGCGCTACAGGGCCACGGACTATGAAACGGTTGTTTGTTTTAAGGAAATCGCCCAAAATACGACCCTGCCCATAATGATCTATAACAATCCGGTAGACTATAAAATTGAGGTAACCCTGTCCATGTTCCAGGAATTGGTGGAACTGGACAATATACAGGCCGTTAAGGAATCCACAAGGGATATTATCAACATTGGGCGGTTGCGAAACCAGTTCGGGAACCGATTAAAGATACTTACGGGAGTGGATCCCCTCGCCCTCGAAAGCCTATTGATGGGAGTGGACGGCTGGGTAGCGGGCCTGGTGTGTGCCTTTCCCCGCGAAACGGTGGCCATTTATGAATTGGCCAGGGCCGGGAGGATCCAGGAAGCCACGGCCATCTACCGTTGGTTCCTTCCATTATTGGAGTTGGATATTAGCCCACAGTTGGTTCAGAATATTAAACTGGCCGAGGTGGCCACGGGTCTGGGTACGGAATATGTGAGGCCACCACGACTTCCCTTACAGGGTGCCGAGCGAGACCGAGTGCTCCAGGTGATACGGGAAGGATTGGAAAAACGTCCTGAACTTCCGGAGTATAGTTCCTTGGTCCAATCGCATTGATAAATACGGGACATGGCCGTACATTCTTTTACTTGCATTGACGCCCATACCTGTGGAAACCCCGTCAGGGTAGTGGCAAAGGGCGGCCCGGAACTGGTAGGAAGGAATATGGCCGAAAGGCGAGAGCACTTTCTTAGGGAATACGATTGGATCCGCAAGGGGCTCATGTTCGAGCCTCGGGGCCATGACGTGATGAGCGGTAGTATTTTTTATCCGCCGTCCGCTCCCGAAAATGACATGGGGATTCTTTTTATAGAGACCAGCGGATGTTTGCCCATGTGCGGGCATGGTACTATTGGTTCGGTTACCATTGCCTTGGAGGAAGGACTTGTGCAACCCAAGGTTCCTGGAAGGATGCGATTGGAAACACCTGCGGGACTGGTGGAAGTCCATTACACCACGAAGGGGAAAAAAGTAGACAGCGTTCGCTTTACCAATGTACCCTCCTATTTGGCCGCCTCCGAATTGCAGATTACTTCAACAGGCTTGGGTCCCCTGATGTTTGATGTGGCCTATGGGGGAAATTTTTACGCCATTATCGATAGGCAACCCAATTTCAAGGGTTTGGAGGCCTATTCGGCGGAAGAGCTTATCGCATTTAGTCGGGAAATCCGAAAGGGCATCAACCAAGAAAACCCCAAACGTTTTGAACATCCCCAGGATTCCAGGATTCGTGGTGTGAGCCACATTCTATGGACAGGGAAAACGATATCGTCTGAAGCTACGGCCCGGAATGCCGTATTTTACGGGGACAAGGCCATTGACCGTTCCCCTTGTGGTACGGGTACTTCGGCCCGTATGGCCCAATGGCATGCCAAGGGAAAGCTTAAGGTAGGGGACATATTTATCCATGAAAGTTATATAGGATCCCAGTTTACCGGACGAGTGGAAGAAGAAGCTTCTTTGGAGGGAATTCCTTGCATTGTTCCCAGTATTAGGGGTTGGGCCCGGATTTATGGACATAACGAATTAACCATAGATGAGGACGATCCTTACGCCTATGGGTTTCAAGTGATATAGTCATGGGTAAACATATTATTGTAATTGGCGGCGGGATTATTGGATTAAGCTGCGCTTATTTTTTAAACAAGGTCGGGCATAAGGTAACCCTATTGGATAAGGGCGATATGACGTCCGGGGCATCCTTTGTAAATGCGGGATACCTTACGCCAAGTCATATTGTTCCGCTAGCGGCCCCCGGGGTGATGTGGCAAGGGGTAAAGTGGATGTTTAATTCTTCCAGTCCGCTTTATATGAAACCGCGCCTGGATTTAGACTTTTTCCGATGGGCCTGGTCCTTCCATAAATCGTCCACCAAGGCCAAGGTGGAAAGGGCTGCCCCGGTGATCCGGGACATTAATCTTTTGAGTGCCGAACTTTACAGGGATATTAAAAAATCAGGGGATTTGGGAAGTTTCCATCTGCAGGATAAGGGTCTCTTGATGTTGTATCAGACCGAAGCGTCCTATCAACATGAACATCGGGTCGCGGAAAAGGCCAAGCAATTGGGGTTGGAGGTCGAGGAATTGAACAAGGCGCAACTGCGAAAGCTGCAACCCAAGGAGGCCATTGAGGCACAGGGGGCCATATACTACAAATGCGATTCGCATACCACTCCCACCGAGTTCATGCCCAAAATGATAGCGTATCTGAAAAAAGCCGGGGTTGTTTTTAGGCCCCATGAAGAGGTGCAGGGGCTTTCCCTGGGCCCCAAGGGGATTGTGGGAATACAGACCAAGACTCAAGCCTATTCGGCAGATGCGTATATACTGGCCGCGGGTTCCTGGACGGAAAACCTCGCAAAGCAGTTTGGGATTAGGTTACTCTTACAGGCGGGTAAGGGCTATTGTATAAACGTTTCGAGGCCAACAGGCATTACGCTCCCGGCCATCCTAATGGAAGCTAAAATGGCCGTAACCCCTATGAAGGGCTTTACACGTTTTGCGGGGACTATGGAATTTTCGGGAATAAATGCCCATGTGCGCGAAAAACGGGTCAAGGCCATAGCCCGTGGTGCGAATAGGTTTTACCCAGAATTGGAAATGAAATCGGAGGAAACCCAATTGGCCCAAACGGGATTGCGGCCCGTATCCCCTGATGGACTTCCTTATATAGGAAAACTTCCAGGCCTGGATAACCTGGTAGTGGCCACGGGGCATGCCATGATGGGTTGGAGCTTGGGGCCGGCCACCGGAAAACTGGTGCAACAATTGATTGATGGGGAGACCCCCGAAATGGATCTGGGCCCTTTTCGGCCGAACCGAAGTTTTAGCTAGATCTTAGCAGGAAGAATCCCCAATAATCTTCCATTGCCCATCAATACGTTTTAGTACGATCATAAAAGTCCCTTGGGCATCACCGGCCTCCCGTGTCAGGTGGTATTCTCCCATGACCCAATAGGCGTCCGCGCTAATTCTGGTGATGTCGTGGAAGGTAAAGGTAAGCGTTCCGGTATGCGCCTGGGTAGGGTAGCTTTCCTTATAGCGTTCCAAGGTTGCGGTATACCCGCGCCGCACACCGCCTGAACCAAAAAACACCAAATCTTCGGTATTGTGATACCCTTCCATAAAGCCTTCCAGGTCATTTTTGGACCAAGCGACCGCTTGAGCCTCGAGCAATTCGCGAATGGCAAGGATATCGGCTTCCTGGGATTTTGTCGGGTTACAGGAAATACAAGTCAAAATGACAAGAAAGAGGAATCGGATTTTCATGGGATGCGTTCAAGCGATCCACAAAGGTATGGGATTTTGCAGAAGGTAGATCGTCTTTAATTGTGTCAAAAATGAACACGGGATGAGTGCAAATGCACCCATAGGCAAAAGTCCTAAAATTAACAAAATAGTAGGTCCCAAGGGGGTGTGTGGAATGACATAATTTGCAGGGTCTGCTGAAATAGCGCCATCCCCATAAAAAACGTCATACAGCTGTTAAATTTTTACAATCGTCGATAAAATAAGGTATCTTTAAAAAAATACCCCTTAAA
>JBCCZF010000047.1:0-10114 GCA_039188035.1 Bacteroidota bacterium
TGGCCCTTTTGCTTTGGCTGGGCCTTAAATGGACGGACAATCTGGAGAGCCCTAGGGGCGACAGATGGCTGGTACTTATCTCTTTCGTGGTAGGCCTTACCTTTGGCGTACAGTTCATGGGTTTTCTGGCCATCCCATCTATTGGACTACTGTATTATTTTAAAAAATACAAGACCACCACAGTGAAGAATTTTTTAATCGCCAATGTACTGGTGGTTGCCATTCTTATGTTGGTCTATAAGTTTTCGCTCACCTATGTGCTTAAACTTTTTGGCTGGAGCGAGGTTTTCTTTATTAACAGCATTGGGCTGCCTTTTAATTCGGGAACCCTAATTATGGGGTTGCTTTTTGTAGCTACTTTTTATTTTGCCCTAAACTATACCCGAAAGAACAACTATAGAACCGCCAATACCATTGTTCTTTGCCTTATGTTCCTCTTTTTGGGCTTTTCTTCCTGGCTGATGCTCCCTATACGGGCCAACGCCAATGTCATCATCAACGAAAACAATCCAGCGGATGCACGGGCCCTTTTGGCCTACTACAACAGGGAACAGTATCCTGGGGTGGACAGTCCCGTATACGGCACCTACTACTCAGATATTTTTGCCCCTCCAGGGGACGATAAGGACGAAGTGCCCAAATATGAAAAAGACGAAAAGACCGGCAAATACGTTATCGTAAACTATTATGAGGATGCCCTTCAAGGGCCCAATCCAGACCACGTGGGACTTTTACCCCGCCTGTGGAGCGGCCAGCATGCCGAGAACTATATGCGCTATTTTGGCCCCTTGGACTTTAAGATGACCCAGTCCAATGAGGAACTGCGCCAAGCCGTAAAACAAGTAAAAGAGGGGTATGCCAATGGGGAAATCGATGCGGAGCAATACATTGGTTTTCTAAAACGGTTTGGCGATTACCTGGAGGTACAACCGCCCACGCTTTGGCAGAACATCCAATACATGCTTGAATTCCAATTTGGCTATATGTACTGGCGCTACTTTATGTGGAACTTTGTGGGAAAAAGCAATGACATCCAGGGCAGGTATGATGAAAATGGCCGTTGGCTTTCGGGGATTCCCTTTATTGATAATTGGTTCCAGGGCAGCCAGGACAATCTGCCCACGGAAGTCCTGGAGAACAAAGGCCGCAATACCTATTTCTTTTTACCCTTGATTCTGGGTATTATTGGCATCCTTTTCCAGATATCCCGGAATCCCAAACAATTTTGGGCACTTTTTGTCTTCTTTATGTTTACGGGTATTGCCATTCAATTTTACACCAATCCGTACATTTTCCAACCTCGAGAACGGGACTATTCCCTTGTGGGCTCCTTTTATGTTTTTGCCCTATGGATCGGGCTTGGCGTATATGGCCTGTTTGATGAATTCAAGAAATGGCTCACCCCAAAAATCTTGGCCCCATTAGTGGTAGTGGCCTGCCTGCTTGCCGTACCCACGGTGATGGCCGTACAGAACTGGGACGACCACGATCGCTCAAACCGGCGTACGGCACAATCATCGGCAAAAGCATATCTGGACTCCGCTGCAAAAGATGCAGGGGCCATCCTTTTTACCATTGGGGATAACGACACCTTCCCGCTTTGGTACGTTCAGGAAATTGAAGGATATCGTACGGATGTACGTGTGGTCTGTACCAGTCTTTTTGAAACGGATTGGTATGTGGATCAAATGAAACGCAAGGCGTACGGGAGTGACCCCATCCCTTCCCAAATAGATCATGACAAATACAGATGGGGCTCCAGGGACGTCCTTTATTATCAAGGACTTACCGATAGCCGCTGGAACATTAAGGATTTCGTGGATTGGATGGATAGCGACAAACCCCAAACCAAAATACGGCATATTCTTAAACAACAGGGAGCGGATTTGAGCCAGTATTCGGAAAACTTCCTCAATACGGTCTACTACCCCACCAACAAGATCCGTATTCCGGTAAACAAAAAAAACGTGCTGGCAAACGGGATCGTGAAAGAAAAGGATTCCGCCTTGATCGAGGACTACATCGATATTGACCTACCCACGAACGCCATTACCAAAAAGAGTATGATGATGTTGGACATTATTGCCAACAACGATTGGAAACGCCCCATTTACTTTTCCGGGGGAAGTTTTGACGATGCGGAATTTATATGGATGAAGGACTTCCTGCAACTGGATGGACTGGCCTACCAATTGGTTCCCATAAAGACAGAACGCCGAAACTCCTTTGAAATGGGCCGTATTGATACCGATCTGATGTACGATATTGTAAAGAACTGGGATTGGGGCAATTCTGGAAGCGCCGATATCTATCACGATACCCAAACAAGGATCCAGGGACTCACGTTTCGGAGCAACCTCGCCCGCTTGCTGGAACAACTGTTGGCCGAAGAAAAAATAGAAAAGGCCAAGGATATCCTGAACATTGCCATGGCGAACCTTCCCGTGGACTATTTTGGGTACTATACCTTTGTGGAACCTTTTGCGGACGGGTATTACAAAGTAGGGGAAACCACTAAGGCAAGGGAACTATTTGAACAACTAAAGACCATATATCAGCAACGACTGGATTATTATGCCGGGGCTCCCTTGAACGAACAGTATGACCGAATAGATGATATTCTAGGGGATATGGAAGGCTACCGAAGGAATATTGACATCTTAATTGAAAACAGCGATCGGGAAATGGCCGAAAAGGAAACCCTGATTTTTAATGAGTATATCGACAAGTTCCAGCATTTTTATCAAGGTCAGATGTTGGAAGATGACTTTGTCCCTGAAAAAGACACTGACCCGGATATGCAGGATACCCTTCCTCTTTCCTCCGATACCCTTTCCGGAGATAATTCCCAAACTAAGGACAGTACTACCGACCGTTAACGAATTCCCTGCATACGGAGGAGCTTTAAAGTGTGTTCACAAGGGAAGTCAACACATTGGCACGTTTTTGACCCGTATTGATTTTGCCAAATGTCTATAAAGCGTGCATATTATACAAAGGAAAAAGTAACCGAATGCGGAATAGCTTTGGAAAAATTGCGTTAAACGTACTCGTTGAGAATACCGATCAGGGTATTGGCATCCTGCTCGCCGCTTTGCCGCCAGACCATTTCACCCTTCTTATAAATCATTAAAGTAGGCAATCCCTTTACACGGAGTGCCTGGGAAAGTTCCTTATTTTTATCCACATCGATTTTGATAACCTTTCCCTTGTCCCCAAGAGCGGCGGCAACATCACGGATTACAGGATGCATGGCCGTGGATTGATCGTGCCATTCGGCATAAAAATCCAAAAGAACAGGAACATTTACGTCTATAAGCTCACCAAATTTAGACATAGGAATGGCTTTGGGTTACACGTCAAAAGTAGTAAAATTTGCCAAAAAAGACTGGAATAGCCCGGTTTTTGTACGTGCGATCTGGTTCAAACCTAAGCCGTGGATTTCTTTCGCAAGGTAATCACCGAAATCTCTGGCCATATACCAACCCTCCCGGGATAACCAATAAACCCAAAACCCCGATTAACGTTGATGAACTGGCCCATCTCCTCATAAACGCCCGCCCAATATTTATATCGCCATTTGACCGGGCTCCATTTGACCCATCCCGGGATTTCCACCCCAAACTGCATTCCATGGGTATGCCCACTCAGTGTAAGATGGTAATGATAGGGATGCTGAATCACAACATCTTCCCAATGCGAGGGATCATGGCTCAGTAATATCTTAAAATCATCCTCGACTATGGAGGACACAGCCTTATCCAAGTCCCCAGCTTTCTTGAACCGACCACGACCCCAGTTTTCCACCCCGACCAAGGCGATCTTATCGCCACCTTTTTGAAGATAGATGCTTTCATTGAGTAAAAGACGAAACCCCATAGCCCTTTGAAGATTCTTGAGTTCCTCCAAATTTTCGCCTTTTTCTTGCTCCGATGCCCAGGGTACATAATCCCCATAATCATGGTTGCCCAAAATGGAGTATTTTCCATCCTTGGCGTCCAAGCGTTCAAAAACCGTCTTCCAAGGACGCAGTTCCGAAGCTTTGTTATTCACGATATCCCCCGTAAAGAAAATAACATCGCTCTTTTGTTGGTTTACCAGATCTACGGCATATTCCACCTTTTCACGATTGTCAAAACTGCCACTATGGATATCGGAAATTTGGGTAATCTGATATCCGTCAAAAGCATCCGGCAGGTCTTCAAATTCCAGGACGTACTTTAAAACCTTATAATTGTACTTGCCCCTGTACATGCCATAAAGCAAGGCTCCAAAGGGCAATGCCGCAATTCCCAAGGCCATAAGGCTCAAAAACCGCCTGCGCTGGGGAATGCTAAATATCTTAGACCCGCCAAACAACTTATGGTAGGTTCCGGAAAGCACCCGGTAGATATCCTCTGAAAATAGAAAAAACAGGACAATGAGTTGAAAAGTAAGGGCCGCCAGCAACAAACCTATGGCATAGCTTTTGGCATTGCTCAGCACACGGCCCGGAGCCTCGCCCCATGTAAACTGAAACACAAAATTGCCCAGTATCAAAAGACTCATTACCAAAAAAAGATAATGTACCCAAGGAAAACGGGAGGCGGTCTTAAGGGCCTGTAACGTATACACGGTCAGGGCCAGGTAAATAACTATAAAGACTATCCAGCGGAGCATATGATTCTAATTTACTTTTAGGGCAAGGGTTATCCTTTGAACTGTTCCACTACAAGACGAACGGTTTCCACATCCGTTACAACAATTTCGTCATCATTGGGCAATCTGGAGGCACACATGGGGACTTGGGGCCTGCCGTCCAAGCTACGCCTTTTCCGTGTTCCGGATAAATGTACTTCGGCAAACCCCTTTTCCTTAAACTGCATCACGTTTTTTGGCCCTATACCCCCTCCCGGCATTATGGTACAAGAAGCTTCTTGGTCCCGAAGGTGTGCCAACAGGGCCATTCCCTCCAAAGCCGATTTTTGCTGGCCCGAGGTTAAAACCGTGTCAATTCCCATTTTTGCCAGCGTTTTTAGGGTTTCCGAAGGATTCTTGACCCAATCAAAGGCCCTGTGGAAGGTAAAATGACGTCCCTTTGCTATTTTGATCAACTGGGCCGTGCGATCTACATCCAAGGTAAAATTGCTGTGCAAGACCCCACTTACAACCCCATCGAATCCTAGGGAAATGCAATGGGCAACATCTGCTTTCATGATATTGAAATCCATATCGGAATAGGTAAAATCACCACTTCTGGGCCGAACCAACACATGTACCGGAATCGAAACCTGTTCCTTTATCTGTTGTAGCAATCCGTAGGAAGGGGTAATCCCGCCTACTGCAAGCTCGGAACAAAGTTCAATGCGATCCGCACCTGCCTTTTGTGCATTTATTGCGGATTGTAACGAATTGGCGCAGACCTCTACCAGCATATTATTCCTATATTTATCGGTCTAAATTAAGTAACCCATTGCAATGCTAAGAAGAAAGTTTCTAAAAAGTTCAACAGCGGCCACTGCCGGGATAGTCTCCACACCAATAATCGCCTCTTGTAAAGAGGAAGCGCAGAACGAAAAAAGTGCACCTTCCGACGTCAAAGTCGGCTTTCCCGTTGTTATTTGTACCTGGAATTTCCAAAATGCCTCGCAAAAGGCCTGGGGTGTACTGGAAAATGGCGGAAGCTCCCTTGATGCGGTTACCGAAGGGGTCATGGTCGAGGAAAATAATGTAAACAACCAGACCGTGGGGGTCGGTGGCCGTCCGGATCGGGATGGAAAGGTTACCTTGGATGCCTGCATTATGGATAAGTACGGTAATTGCGGATCGGTTATGGCCTTACAGAATATTGCCAACCCCATTTTGGTCGCCCGCAAGGTCATGGAGGAAACACCCCACGTGGTTCTCGTCGGAAAAGGTGCGGAACAGTTTGCCTACGAAATGGGATTCGAGAAGACCGACCTACTCACTGAAAAATCCAAACAGGATTGGTTAAAATGGAAGGAGAAATCAGAATACAAACCTATTATTAACATAGAGAACCATGATACCATAGGCATGCTGGCCATGGACAAAAACGGGGATATTGCCGGAGCCTGTACCACAAGCGGCCTGGGCTTTAAAATGGCCGGACGCGTCGGGGACTCCCCCATTATCGGAGCTGGACTCTTTGTGGACAACGAGGTGGGCGGGGCCACGGCCACCGGTTTGGGGGAGGAAGTAGTACGAACTGTTGGAAGTTTCCTTATCGTGGAGCTTATGCGCCAGGGAAAATCGCCCCAGGAAGCCTGTGAGGAAGGGGTAAAAAGGATTATGAAAAAGAACGAGGGACGAAAGGACTTTCAAATCGGTTTTATCGCCGTAAACAAAAAAGGGGAAACGGGCGGGTATTGTATCCATCCCGGGTTTTCGTACCGAAAGTATGACGGCGTCGGACATGAAAATGTGCCTGGGGAGAGCTTTTATCCGTAATAGACGTAAGACGTGAGCTATTGGAAATGAGATTCTAGACCTCATATCTCTCATCCCACTTTTTGTTTTTTGCCCTTTTTTCTATTTTTACCTCAATACGCTTATGAGGTTAAGTTAAGGTGATAAAAGACGTCTATCGGAAAAACAGTCTAACATTTACCTTCGCCTTTTCAATCATCAACCTCCTAATTCCAAAAAAAATGGCCGAACAAAAACGCCTCTTTCTTCTTGATGCCTATGCCCTCATCTTTAGAGGGTACTACGCCCTGATCAAAAACCCGAGAATCAACTCCAAGGGCATGGATACCTCGGCCATCATGGGATTTACCAATTCCCTTTTTGACGTTATCAAACGGGAGAGGCCGGACCATCTGGCTGTTTGTTTTGATAAGGACGGAAGTGCCGAGCGCACGGAATTGTACGCCGACTACAAGGCCAACCGTGACGAGACCCCAGACGCCATACGTATAGCGGTACCCTATATCCAGGATATTTTAAAAGCCATGCATATTCCCGTGGTGGAGCTGTCCGGCCTGGAGGCCGATGACATTATTGGCACCCTGGCCCAACAAGCGGAAAAAGAAGATTTTAAAGTATATATGGTAACCCCGGACAAGGACTTTGGGCAGCTGGTCTCCGAAAATATTTTCATGTACCGCCCGGCACGGATGGGCAACGGCATCGAAATCTGGGGCATCCCCGAAGTACAAAAACGTTTTGGTGTGGAACGGCCGGAACAGGTTATCGACTACTTGGGGATGATGGGCGATGCCAGCGATAATATTCCGGGGCTGCCTGGGGTTGGTGATAAAACCGCCAAGAAATTCATCCAAGAGTTTGGATCCATGGAAGGGCTTCTTAAAAACACGGACAAGCTCAAAGGCAAAATGCGGGAAAAGGTAGAGGCCAACGCAGAATTGGGGCGTCTTTCCAAAAAACTGGCCACCATCTGCGTTACGTGCGATGTTACCTTTGACGCCAAGGACTACGAACTCTCCCAACCGGACAGTGCAAGGGTGCAGCAAATCTTCGAGGAATTGGAATTCCGAAGACTTAAGGACCAATTTCTAAAGATCTTTTCCGCACAGCCGGAGGAAGTCCAAAATTCAGAATCCCAAAAGGTCACAAAACCAGCTCAAATGGCAGGCACCGGGCAGTTTTCCCTATTTGGCGATAGCGGTTCCAACGCGGCGACCATGGTAGAGGTTTCCGGTAGAAAGACCATAAATCAGGTATCGCATCTATATCAGCATATTGCCCCCAACGGCTTGGGCATGCAACTTTTTGTCCAAAAACTAACGAAACAGCCGGCAGTCTGCTTTGACACGGAAACTACAGGGATAGATCCCTTGACCGCGGAATTGGTGGGCATTGCCTTTTCCTGGGAGGCCTACAAGGGATTCTATATACCCTTTCCTGAAGATCAGAGCAAAAGCCAGACTATCTTAGAGCAATTACGCCCTTTCTTTGAATCAGAGGACATTGAAAAAATTGGACAGAACCTGAAATACGACATTAAAGTCCTCCATAAATACAACATTAGGGTACAAGGCAAACTCTTCGACACCATGCTGGCGCATTACCTCATTAATCCCGATATGCGCCACAATATGGATGTCCTGGCGGAGACCTATTTAAACTATACCCCGATCTCCATAACGGAACTTATCGGTAAAAAGGGCAAGAACCAATTGAGTATGCGGCAGGTTCCCCTGGAGCAAAAGACCGAAAATGCGGTAGAGGATGCGGACATAACCTTTCAACTGGCGCAGCATTTTAGGCCAGAACTGGCCGAGGCCAAGACCGAAGAACTCTTCAATACCATTGAAGTACCCCTCCTTCGTGTGCTGACCGATATGGAATTGGAGGGCATTACCTTGGACGAAGCTTTCCTAAAATCCCTTTCCCAGGAGCTAACCCAGGATATTGCCGCGCTGGAAGCACTGATCTATGAGGCCGCCGGGGAAACCTTCAACATCGCTTCTCCCAAACAACTGGGGGAAATCCTTTTTGAAAAAATGAAATTGGTGGACAAGCCCAAAAAGACCCGAACGGGACAGTACTCAACCGCCGAGGATGTACTCTCCTATTTGGCCAAGGACCATAAAATCATTCGGGAAGTATTGGATTTCCGTGGACTTTCCAAACTAAAAAGCACCTATGTGGACGCTCTCCCGGAGCAGGTGGAGCCTTCTACGGGAAGGGTACATACGGATTATATGCAGACGGTGGCCGCCACGGGCCGTTTAAGTAGCAACAACCCCAACCTACAGAATATCCCCATACGCACAGAGCGCGGACGCCAAGTGCGCAAGGCCTTTATCCCCAGGGATAAGGACCACACCTTGCTGGCAGCGGACTATTCCCAGATCGAACTCCGTATTATTGCTGCTCTGAGCGAGGAGGACACCATGATCTCCGCTTTTAAAAACGGAGAAGATATTCACGCTTCCACGGCCTCTAAAGTATTCGATGTCCCTTTGGAGGAGGTGACCCGAGAGCAGCGCAGCAACGCCAAAACCGTAAATTTTGGAATCATTTATGGCGTGTCGGCCTTTGGGTTAAGCAACCAGACCGACCTTAGCCGATCGGAGGCCAAGGAGTTGATCGACACCTATTACAAGACCTATCCGAAACTGCGGAACTATATCAGCGACCAAATCGATTTTGCCCGGGAACACGGTTATGTCCAGACCATCCTAGGCCGAAGACGCTACCTAAAGGACATCAATGGACGCAACCAAGTAGTCCGGGGCGCCGCGGAACGCAACGCGGTGAACGCCCCGATCCAAGGAAGTGCTGCGGATATTATTAAAATCGCTATGATCAACATCCATAGAAAATTGACCGAGGGCGATTTTAAAAGCAAGATGTTACTGCAGGTACATGACGAATTGGTCTTTGATGCCTACAAACCTGAATTGGAGAAACTGCGACCCCTTATCCAATTCGAAATGGAAAATGCCTATAGCCTAGCGGTTCCACTGGACGTGGAATTGGGCGAGGGCAAAGACTGGTTGGAGGCGCATTGATAGCATCCCGAATTGTTAACATGCGTTAATCCCCATCGTTTAAAGGCCAAAATCATCGTTTCACAACACTCTTTTGCCCTACAGGGCGGAAAAAGGTACTTTCAAGACTGATTTCCGAAAATGGTCATGAAAAGACTTGTCTGTATATTTTGTTTGTTTTGTGCCCTGGGATGGGGATTTGCCCAGGAAGGCAATCTACAGGAACCCAACCCGGTTTCCAAAGTGAAACTGTTTCCCAATCCGGCCACCAATGTCATTAACGTTTTAGGACTGAAAAACAGTGATCAGGCCCATATTGTCATTTCCGATACTTACGGCACCCCGGTATTACAACACAAGTGGCGCATAAAGAACAACGCCATAAACATTCCTATTGCCCATTTGGATTCCGGCATCTATTTGATATCCATTAATTGTAAGGAACAAAAAGTACGGGAGAAGTTCTACAAACAATAACGGTGTGTTATTTTTCAACCTGCCCTGACAGATTCCCATTTACAATCCTTGCCGAGGCATACCCCTATTTTGGCCTTGCCAACCCACCTTTTTGAGGCCTTTTCGCCCCTAAGCATAAAATTCAAAGCATGGCCCATAAAAATCAAAAGTAACGGTTTGTATTTCAACTTAATTAA
>JBCCZF010000048.1:0-10107 GCA_039188035.1 Bacteroidota bacterium
ATAGTAATCTCTTCCAGTCCTTCTTCTTTTAGCGTAGTGAGGACTTTGCCCAGTTGGGCATCCATATAGGCCACGGAGGCATAATAGGCGGCGATGGCCTTTTTTTCCTGTTCCGGGGTTATTTTCTGCTTCACGCTGTTTACATAATTGATCCCGCGCTCCGGGATATCGTCCCAATCGTTGGCCACCTGTTCGGGAACTACGACCGTTTCATGGGGATAGGGATCAAAATAGGATTTTGGGGCTACAAAGGGCACATGGGGCCGTACAAAACCAACGGCGAGAAAAAAGGGTTTGTCCTTGTGCTTTCGTATTAACTCGGAAGCCTTTTCCGCGGTTTTACCATCCGAGTGCACTAGATCATCGCCATCTGCTTTAACAATGGTCATTACGTTGCCTCCCTTTCTTTCTATGGTACCCTCTGGATTGTTTTGGGCCAGTTCGGCCTCGCCCTTGGCCTTCCACTCCGGTCCTTGGCTATTAAAACGTTCCGTCCACGACGCCTCGTCATCCGTGCCATTGGATCCCGTCTCAATATCTATGGGAACGCCCATATGGTATATTTTGCTCACCCGGGCCGTGTAATAGCCATTATCCTTAAAAAGTTGGGGCAAGGTCTTTCTATCCGGCCCAATGTTTTCCCTACCGCTCACGTATCCATACGTGGTGGTCGCCGAGGGGTAATACCCGGACATTAGGGAGGCCCTGGAGGGCCCACAAACCGGATATTGGCAGTACGCCCTAGTATATAGGGCGCCCTTGGCGGCCAAAGCATCGATATTAGGGGTATGGACCGCCTTGTTCCCATAGGCGGAAACGGTCGTGGTGGTCAAATCGTCCGAAATTACAAAGAGTACGTTATATTTCTTTTGTGATTTTTGGCCGCAGGCAAAAAGAACCAGTATTGGGAGCAATGCCGCTATTTTTTTAGATTGATGTACTTTCCTTAAAACCATGTTCGCCTTGCTGCATATCATGTGCATCCCTTTTTTATTGCGCCTCCAGTATACCTTTTAATGTGGTCTTCATTTGGGCCGACCGATCGGGAAATTTTTCGGCCAGGTTATGTTGTTGCCCGGGATCGTCCTTAATATTGTACAATTGATATTCTTCCAGGTTTCCCGTTTCGTTCCGTACCCATTGATTGATAATCTTAGGGCCCTTATGCGGAGGAATCATAACCCAATCGCCCTGTCGTAAAAAACGCTTCCCTATGGCCTCCAATACCAGATTTTCCCTTCCCTTTTCCGAATTGCCCAAAAAAGCCGGCAGAGTATCCTCTGAATCCATTCCCGGATTTTGAAGACCTAACATTTTCGCAAAAGAACCCATAAAATCCAGTTGACAGACCAGGGCTTCTGAAACCTGCGGTTCTATTTGCCCGGACCAACGTATCATAAAAGGCACATGGGTTCCGGCATCAAAAAGACTGTATTTCCCTCCCCTAAGGGGGCCGGCCGGGGTATGGTCTCCCAATTTTTCATTGGCATTATCCTTATATCCATCATCCAAGACCGGTCCATTATCACTGGAAAAAAGGACTATGGTGTTTTCGGCAAGATCTAGTTCATCCAGTAGATCCAAAATTTGTCCCACGCCCCAATCGGCCTCTACAATGGCATCCCCACGAGGACCCATTCCAGAGGTGCCCACAAATCTGGGGTGGGGCACCCGGGGCACATGGGGTTGATGCAGGGCATAAAACAGGAAAAATGGGGCATCCTTGTGCTTTCTGATAAATTGCTTGGATCGGGAAACGATGGTATCGGCCATATTCTCATCGATAAACAGTGCCGATTTGCCCCCGCGCATATAGCCTATTCGGGAGATACCATTGTGCACGCTCATGTTGTGGCCGTGGCTAGGGTGTAACTTCAACAGTTCCGGGTTTTCCTTTCCCGTAGGTTCCCCGGGAAAATTCTCTTTATAGCTCACCTCCAGGGGATCCCTTGTATCCAAACGCAGTACGCGATCGTTTTCCACGTATACCGAAGGTACGCGATCGTTGGTGGAAGCCAGGATATAGGAATAATCGAACCCGATTGCATTGGGACCTGGGGTAATACCTTGGTTCCAATCTAAATTTTCATCGCCCAGCCCAAGATGCCACTTTCCAGTAACCCCTGTGGTATAGCCAGCTTTTTTAAGCATTGCTGGTAGGGACTCCTTGTCGAGATCAAAGAGCAAGGGGGCGTTTCCCGGAAGGATTCGGGCCCTTTTATTCCTCCAGGGATACTGCCCGGAAAGAATGGCATACCTACTTGGGGTACAGGTCGCAGAAGTGGCGTATCCGTTGGTAAACCGGATTCCCTCATTCCCTATACGATCAATGTTGGGGGTCTTTAATTCCGTAGCCCCATAACAACCTACATCCCCGTAGCCCAAATCGTCCGCATAGATCAAGACAATATTGGGATGGCGGTCTTGTTTGCCGGTACTATCCCCAATAGGGTCTTTTTTTTTCTTTGTGACCGGCGAACAGGCCGTCAAAATAGCCAATATACACGTGAATGAATAGCTTTTAATCTTAATAGATGTCATTATTTGGTATTTTCGAATACGGCACCTCTCGCCAAAAGAGGTTCTTTTATGAGAATGGTTTACAACCGTTTCATTCCTTGGTTTTGACCTCCAAAGTCATTGGTTTTTGATTCCGAAATAGTGTAAAGGTAACAACATTTTGTTTTTTCTTTTTTCCCATGGTTTTCAAAAAGGAATCCATATCCGAAACCGCCGTACCATCCACTTGAGTAATAAAATCCCCGGTGCGTAACCCCAGGCTCCATGCCTTTTTATGCTTGGGGGCAAAGGTTATGGCCACACCTCTCATACCAAAGTCTACCCCGTAGGCCGAAAGTTCGTCTGCCTTAGGTTCTTCGATTCGGGATTCCCACCAAAACACAAGGTCTTTCGGGTTTTCCATTTCCACCGGAGTGGTGTCCGGCGCAATTTTTATTTGCGGGATAACAGGGGTTTTGGCTATGGCCCTTAGATAGGGACTTACCACACCAACGTTGTCCATGGTAAAATTCTCGAAGCCTAGCCCTAGTGCCGCACTGGTGAATTCTACCCTAAAATCGCCCTGTTCCGGATCCAGGAACAGGGGATCGGCCACTATGGAGTTTGTATCCGCCCCATTTATGGCGAATTTTAGCCTATCGATATTGTTGGAGGTAAACAGGTTATGATCCAAGGTTTCTCCCCATTTTTCATCTATCGTCATGTTGCGCGTCATAGCTGCTGGCATGTAATGGGTAAACACGATGTTGTTCTTAAATATGTCCCCACTTTCCTTATACCACACATGGGGATGAAAACTGTTGTTCACAATGACATTGTTGGTCACTAGACGGTTAAAACCCTCGCGGAGCTTAAGGCCTCCATTGAGCAATACGTTGTTGTAAATGCGATAATAGGAAGAACCATCGTCCAGATCTACATCCCATCCATGATCACACCGCCATCGGTTGTGCCGTAGGATATTAGGCTCGATCATATCCAAAAAAGGAAGTCTGGGATTCTTGGCCACCTCCCGATCTACATTGGCATTGCTGGGATCCCAAAAGCGGTCTCGTCCCCAGGAATTAAAGCTTCCATGGTCCCCGGTCTCTAAAACGGTATTGAACACATCGCAGTTTTCTATGACATGGCCTCCAAAAGTTCCTTCACTTACATTTATCCCGGCCCGGGGCACATCATAGATGGAGCAATGCGATACATTGATACCAAAGGACATGGATATCTGTACCGGGGCGGTCTGCTTTTCATCCCTCCCGGTCTTGGTTATGATACAATCGTACACCCTGCAATTGGCCGGATAATTGTCCCCTTTGGGACCAGGGGTCAGATCCAGATTTTCATAATCCTGTGGGCCGTAACGGAATACAGGGCTACGCACCATATCCGGGTCGCCCACAAAGGCAACGCCGTTTGCCCCACTGTGGTGGATGTAACAACTGCTGATATCTATGAAACGGTTGTAGTTGTTCACAAAGATACCATTGCCGCCTACCTGGTCAAATTCGCATCGGGAAACGGTACAATACTCCGCCCCGTTAAAGAGAACGGCCCCACCACGGTATACGGTCCAATCCGATCGCAACAGTTGTTCCTTGTTGTCCATGAATACACGGGCCGCATGTTTAAAGGTAAGCCCTGCCAGGTTAACGTGATGTACGGATTGTTCCCTGGAGCCATTGAACTCGATCAAATGACGTAGGGAAACTACCTCCACGGTGGCCTTTTCCAAATCTGTTCCAGAGAGAGGATAATAATACAATTTGCCCGATCTCTTATCGAAAAACCATTCTCCGGGCGCATCCAGTTCTTCAAAGACATTTTCCACAAAGCGATATTTCTTATGCATGGGTGAGGGCCTATTATTTTGCCAACCTCCCTCCAAGATCAACTCACCATTGGCATCCTTGCCTTTTACCAACCAGTGCATATCCCCCCATAAATAGGCATGCATGGCGTGAACATAGGCCCCCTCTGGATTCTTCCATGGGGCGATGCGTTCCGGAGAAAGTGCGTCCGACCCCTTCTCGGCCTTATTTCCTTTTTCCTGGTCTTTCCAACTATGCCTAAGATCCCATTTGTTGAATACGTTCTTGCCCGCAACGGAATTGGGGTAGCGGGCCATGTCCCTGCGGATTCCATTTACGAACAACTGATCAATATCCAAATCCCCCTTTACCTTGGCCACCCATATGCCGTTTTTATACGTTTTCCATTTTAAGGTCAGTTTTTGACCTCCACTTAGAATTGCCTTTCCTTGATTTAAGGCCTTATAATACACTGGAAATTCCTTGTTGCCACTATCCTTAGGGGTGAATTCCAGGGTCTCGCCTAAATAATAGATACCATCGGACAGATAAATAGTGACCGGCTCTTTGCCCACAAAGGATCGGGCATACAGCTGCGCCTGCTTGATTGTGCCAAAGGGGTTTACCCGAGTGCCTTCCCCAGTCTGGGAACCTGTAGGGGCCACATGAATATCCTTGCCCTTTGTCGTTAAGACCGTCGTTAATAGCAAAAGAGTTATGAGGTTAATGCGGGCCGCTTTTGTTTTCATGTGCTCACTACTCTTTGTTGGGGATGTTTTATATTTTTTGATAAAGTGTCTGTAAATCCAGGGGATCATCCATTTTCTTTTGCAAGGCCATTAGATCGGTGAACAAGGCCTTTACTTTTTCGCTGTTCTCCGGATTATCCGCCAAATTCACCATTTCCAAGGGGTCATCTTTTAAATTAAACAATAACATCTTTTCTATTTTGGGATATACGATCAACTTATAACCATCCTTGCGGATCATACGCTGGGAACCCTCTTCATAAACCCCGTATACGCCATCCTGTAAATGGCCATCCGTGCGCTCTCCCCTGGCCAATGGCAATAGGCTGTTGAATTCCACATAGTCCGGTTTCTCCACCTGGGCCAACTCCAAACTGGTAGCCATGATGTCCTGTAGGTACACATCCGTATTTACTTTTTTCCCTTTGGGGATATCCGGTCCCCCGACTATTAGTGGAACCCGGACACTGTGATCGAACATGTTTTGTTTGCCCAATAGACCATGGTGCCCCACGGAAAGGCCATGGTCCCCTGTAAAAAAGATATAGGTATTGTCCATTTTTCCAGAGGCCTCCAGGGCATCCAGTATTTGGCCCACCTGTTCATCCAAATGGGTAATAATTGCATAATATTCCCTTAGGTGGGTTTTTATGGCGAAAGGAGTCCTGGGAAAAGGGGCCAAGGCCTCATCACGAAGGTTGAAGTCGCTATTCATACCCTTTTTATAAGGATACTCGGGCAACCAGTTTTTGGGAAGGGGAATACTGTCCAGTTCATATTTGTCCAAATAGGATTGGGGTGCCTGCCGGGGATCATGAGGGGCATTAAAAGCCAAATACATAAAAAAGGGAGCGTCCTTTTGGGTTGCATCCATCAAGAATTCCAAGGCATCGTCCTTAATGACCTCGCTCCAGTGCTTTCCGCCTTCCCAAAATCCTTTGAACTTAGGGTCCGTGGGCGACCAAAGGGTGTCGTTTTCATCTATGGGCCTAAAATAGGCCGCAGGCATCAGGGATTTTACGTCTCCATTTTCGGCATAGGCCTTTTTAATGGCGGGCCAATCAAACTTTCGAAGATCGTCCGGCATTCCGGGACGTATGTTTTTAGCCCTGTTGAACACGTAATCGGCGGGAGCACGCACATGCCATTTCCCCGTCATATAGGTATTATAGCCCTGGTTCCCTAGCAGCCTTCCCCAGGTCTGGTCAAGGGCAACGGAATCCCCCTTGTTCCATTGACCCGATACATCCCGGGCATTCCAAATAGACCTTCCCGAAATGATCATGGCACGCGAGGCCACGCAAATGGCCCCATTCCACCCGCCCATATTATAGGCATGGGTAAAAGTGGTTCCCTGGGCCACCAACCTGTCCAGGTTAGGGGTCTCTATGGTATGATTACCCAAGGCATGTACGGCCTCATAGGTATAGTCGTCCGCAAATAAGAAAACCATGTTAGGTGCTTCCTTTTCTTTTTTTTCTTTTGACTTTTTTTGGCAACTTGCTAAAAGTACCGTGACTATAAGAAGGCCAACTATTCTACTGTAATCCATAAGTTCCTAGTTTTTGGGTTTGATGGTATTCGATCGTTTTAGAACGTAGCTTACGGTGCCTTTGCCACCATAAAGATTGGTTCCCGAGGGAACGTATAAATATTCGGGGCAACCATTTTCATCGATCAAGAGCTGGGGGCGTTCAAATTTGCCCACCATCCCACCATAATGGAAGGTGGCGCCTTTTGGGATTTGCTTTGTTGGCAAATAGTTCTTGATAGGACGGAAGGTCTGTACCGGTGCATCAAAATTGATTCCGTCCCGCGAAGACCAAAGCAATCCCCCACCCTCTTCAATAATGCCGTGGTTATCCGTGGTCATTAGGTAAAAGCGATCCTTGTAATGAAAGGCATAGCCGTCCTCAATGACCGTCTTGTTTTTGGTAATGGGAACGGGCAACTGCACATAAGGCCCCTCCACGTTTTCAGCTATGGCCAAGCCCATGGTGGAAACACCATTTTTCTGGGATTTAAAATACAAAAAGAATCCCCCATTGGGATGGGCCAAAAACGCAGGGTTGTTCACGCCGTTTCCTGGATTGTAATTCCAGTATCCGGGGTTGGAAGGCGGTTCCAGAATCATCCCGTCCTTGCCTACCTTTCTCCATGGACCATATAAGGACGCGGAAAGAACCATTCCAATACGCTGATTGGCCGGGTGATGCTCAAGTCCATCATTGGAGATGTATGTTAGCACATATTGATCCTTTACTTTTTGGATATTGGGATTGTGCATACCCATTTTGTCCCAGCTATTTTTTCCTGTGGGGGCCAATACCAAATCCTTGAAGGTGAACGGGCCTTCAGGGGAACCGGCCACATAGTGCGCTATTTCACTATGGGTTCGCCATCCGCGATCAAAGGAAATACTATCGGGCCAACGGGCCGCGAAAACATGTACCTTCCCGGAATCATCATATATGGGGGAACTTCCCCATACATGATATCCCGGATCTTCTACCGCCACTCCGATAAACTGCCAGAAACCCGAAACGGGGTTTGGCATCTCCCGTGATTGTGCTTGCCCCCACAGAACGAAAAAAAACAACCAAACGGCCAACGCCATATTACGTACCACTATTTGGGTTCTTCCTTGTCCCATGTATTATTTTCCAATGGTTCCCGTATATTTCCCAATCAAAAACAGGGTACTTGTCTCCCCTTAAACAACCGCCTTTGTGTACTCCCCATTCACCAATCGCCAAATCTGTTGTGGGTTTGAATCCTTTAGAGCCTCTGGAAGTAGATTTTCCGGAAAGTTCTGATAGCATACCGGCCGTACAAAACGCTCAATGGCCTTGGTTCCCACGGAGGTTGTAGCGGGCGCCGTTGTAGCAGGGAAAGGCCCTCCGTGCACCATACTATGACACACTTCCACCCCGGTGGGATACCCATTTATGATAAGTCGCCCTACTTTGAGATCCAAAATATCGATTAAGGATGCATACTTTTCAAAATCGTCCCCATCACCAATTATGGTGGCCGTTAAATGACCATCCAACGCCTTGGCCGCCTTGTAGATTTCCTCATCCGAACCCGCCTCCACCAGGATACTGGACGGTCCAAAATTTTCCTCGGACAACATTCCTTCCTTCATAAATTGGGCGGCATCCGTTTTGAAGATACTGGGCGCTACCAAAGGGGAACTGTCCCCGTTTTCCGTAACTTCCTCCAAAACGTCCATCTCCCGGTAGTTCGCCAAGGTATTTTGGTACACCTTTTTAATACTGCCCGTTAGCATTTCCGCGGGCGCTACGTTCCTTGCACTGGCCTGCAACGCAGTCTGAAAACCGGGCAAGGCCTGCGATTTTCTGGCAAATACCAATCCCGGATTGGTACAAAACTGACCAACACCCAGAGCTATGGAACCCACAAGGGCCGATGCAATCGCCGTTCCATTTTTTTCCAAGGCGGATGGCAAAATAAATACCGGATTTACGCTGCCCATTTCGGCAAATACAGGGATAGGCTCCGCCCTTTGGGCCGCAATATCGAATAGGGCCTTACCGCCCCTATACGATCCCGTAAAACCAACCGCCTTAATATTGGGATTTTGTACCAAACGTTCCCCTACCGCATTGGTGTTCCCCTGTACCAAGGAAAAGACGCCTTCCGGCATTCCACTTTCCCGAGCCGCTTCAACAATGGCCCGGGCCACCAATTCGGACGTCCCTGCATGGGCCGGATGCCCCTTCACAATTACCGGACAGCCCGCAGCCAATGCGGACGCGGTATCGCCGCCTGCAACGGAAAAAGCCAGGGGAAAATTACTTGCCCCGAATACGGCGACCGGGCCAATGGCCGTATTCATTTGTCTGATATCCGGTTTTGGTATGGGTTGCCGATCGGGAAGGGCCGTATCAATACGGGCATCAACCCAAGAACCTTCGCGCAGGAGCTTTGCAAACAAATTCAATTGGTTTACCGTCCTACCCCGCTCCCCTTGTAACCTGCCCAAGGGCAATGCGGTTTCTTGGGAACAACGTTCCAAAAGAGTATCTCCTAATGCCATAATCTGTTTTCCGATATTTTCCAGAAAAACGGCCCTCTTCCCCGACTTGCTCTTTCTGTATATCAAAAAAGCCTCTTGGGCCATTTCCGAGGCCCGGTCGATTTCATTTTCCGTGGCACAGAAAAATGGCGTGGACAGCTCATCCCCTGCGGGGGTAGATGCAAAGAAACTCGTGTTTCCCTCCTTGGATGTTTCGAATCCTATATAATTTGCTCCTAAAATCATTTGTTATTCCCTTTTTGCAACGTAGTTGACCAATGTTCCTATATTATCGATGGTAATGCTAATCGTATCACCCACTTCCAAAGTAAAATCATCCGGTGGCACAAGACAAGTCCCTGTCATTAAAAAGGCCCCGTTGGGAAACTCGCATTCCCTGTAAAGAAAGGCCACCAATTCCTTAAATTCCCGTTTTATTTTTGAGATGGCCACCTCCTCATCGTACATGATTGCCCCGTCCCGCGCTATTTGAATATGGATTTCCGTGGTCCTGGAAATGGGTTCCCCGGGAATATAAAGGCATGGCCCCAAAGCGGCGCATTTCTCATATACTTTGGCCTGTGGTAGGTACAATGGATTTTCACCTTCGATACTTCGGGAACTCATATCATTGCCCACGGTATATGCTTCTATGGATCCCTCTGAACTTAGAAGCAGGGTCAACTCGGGTTCGGGAACGTTCCAAGTGGAGTCCTTTCGTATGTTTACCTGATCTCCGGAACCCACACATCGATGTGCCGTGGCCTTAAAAAACAATTCGGGTCTTTCCGCATCGTACACCTTGTCGTAAAAGACATCTCCACCGGATTCCTTGGCCTCATCCATACGGGCCGACTTACTGCGCTCATACGTTACCCCTGCAGCCCAAATTTCCTGATTCTCCAAGGGAGGATCAAAACGATCGGCAGCCAAAAATGCCCCATCCGTATCCTGCCAATCCACAATTTCCTCGGACAGGGCCTTGTACAAA
>JBCCZF010000049.1:0-10098 GCA_039188035.1 Bacteroidota bacterium
CAAAAAACAGTTTTTTGAGCTATTAGATCGCTACGAAAAAGGACAGGCCTCAGAAGAGGATAAAATCCTTTTCAACCGTTTTTTTTATGCTTTCCAGAACAGCAATTTGGAGGATTGGGATCTATCCACTGCAGAGCGGATCCGTCTGGAAATTTATCAAAATGTAAAAGGCGCCTTTGTTCAACAGCCGCGGAGGATACCTCTTTGGCAACGAACCGGTTTTCAGGTGGCAGCGTCCTTAGTATTTATTTTTTCGGCACTTTTTACCGTTTATAAGTATAGCGCCCATCCGTTTGAATCCAAATCTTTTGTAACGGAACCAGTTCCGCCTGGAGAATTGCGGACCGTAGTACTCCCGGATGGTTCCGAAGTACGGATAGGCCCTGGGAGTTCCTTGACGTATCCTGAAAAGTTTAAAAACGATCTGCGTGAGGTTTCTTTGATAGGGGAAGCCTATTTTAAGGTACAGCCCAATAAAAATACCCCTTTTGTAGTTGCCGCCAAAGGTTTAAAGACCACCGTTCTGGGCACTTCCTTCAATATTAATACCCATAGGGCCTATGAGACCATCGTAACCCTGGTGGAAGGCAAGGTAGCCGTTACCTCCCGGGAAAAGGAGGAAATATTAAAACCTGGCGAACAACTCACCTTGGACAGAAAAACGGATCGTTTTACAAAAAGATCCGTCAATACCCAACTGGAACTCGCTTGGTTGGATGGCACACTTTACTTTGAAGATACTCCCCTGGATGAGGTCATGGCCACCTTGGGACGATGGTATAATACTGAAATTGTTCTTGTGAACGACCAGCTTGCCAATTGTACTATCCGTGGGAAATTTCAGGAAGACCAATTGGTAAATGTATTGGAAGGGATAAAGTTCTTAACGCAAATCGAATATGAAATATCGGAATCTAAAATAGTAGTCACGGGAGAGGGGTGTCCATGACCCGGGAAACGGAATGCATGAAAAAGATGTTGGGATACCGTTATTTGAAAAGTAAAGCCTTGCAAAACAAAAAAGTAGGGATTCTGGCCGTGTTCGTTTTTATGTTCAGTTTGGGGTTTTCACAACAACCCTTGGAAACTATTACGATTACACTGGGGAGTGGCCCAAAAGACCTTTTTGACCTCTTTGAAACGGTAGAAGAACAGACCCGCTTCAATTTCGCTTTTGAAAGTGGCCTAAAGAACGGCCCCTTGCAAACCAAATTAAAAGGACGGACCACTTTAAAAAATGTTTTGGACGTCTTGTCCACGGAACGGGGCCTAGACTTTAAGCTTATCGGGAATACCATTTATGTAAAGCCCAGGCCATTGCCTGAAAACCTAGGTTCAAAAGGAACCATTGCCGGTACGATAACGGATAATTTGGGCATCCCAGTGGCCTTTGCCTCCATCATATTAAAAAATACCACCTATGGGGCATCCTCGGATGAAAATGGCAAATTTTCTTTTTCGGCTCCTTCGGGTAAACACACCATTGTGACCAAGGTCATTGGGTATACGGGTTTGGAAAGACCAATTACGGTTCGGCCCAATGCAGTAGTCTCTATTGCCGTACAGCTTTTTGAAGAAAGCGAACAACTGGAAGAGGTGAAGGTATATGGAAAATCAGAAAAAGAAAAGTTGGAACAATCTGCCAAGGCCGTGATAGTAGTAGAAACCAAACTAGCCAAACAGGAGACGGCCGATCTGGGCGAAGTACTGGCCCGATCTGAAGGGGTTAGTGTACAAAGGGCGGGCGGTTTGGGATCCAACACCCGATTTTCCCTCAACGGATTGACCGATGACCAAATCCGTTTCTTTATTGATGGTATCCCTTTGGATTTTATGGGATACTCTTTTGGCCTGGCCAATGTACCTGTAAATCTCGTTGAACGGGCGGAGGTGTACAAAGGGGTGGTGCCCATTGAATTTGGGGCCGATGCCCTTGGCGGGGCCGTCAATTTGGTATCCTCCTCCAATTATGTGGGGACAAGTGGTGCCGCGTCCTATCAAGTGGGCTCTTTTGGAACCCATCGCCTTACCCTGAATTACCATCACAGACCGCGGTCCAAGGGACTTTTTATCGATGCCAGTGCATTTTTTGATTTGACCGATAACAACTATAAAATTGATGTGGAAATACCGGACGAAAGGGGTAGACTCTCCCCGGAAACCGTTGAACGCTTTCATGACGGGTTTCGAGCCCTGGGACTTAATCTAAACGTAGGCTTTAGGGAACTTTCTTGGGCCAATCTTTTTTCACTTCGGCTCTTTGCAAGTGATTTTGATAGGGATATTCAGAACAATTTGATTATGACCATACCCTATGGGGAGGTAACCAACGGAACTCGGGCGCTGGGAGGTTACCTCCATTGGCAGAAGCGTTTGGAACGTTGGCCGGATATGGATCTTATTTTGGGCTATTCCAGGTCTACCATCGATTTTCGGGACCTCTCCCAGGTTGTTTACAACTGGTTTGGCGAACCCCAGCGGAACATCAATGAAGAGGTAATCATAAGAGCTGTGCCCGGAGAAATTGGGGATCCACGAGATGTTGAGCTTATTGACGATGCCGTTTATGCGCGCCTAACCCTAACCCAGACCCTTGGACAGGGTCACCAACTGCGGTTTTCGTCGTCCCCCACAGCTACTTCCCGAAAAGGCAATGATCTATTAATTGAAGACCCCGATGCGTTAGACCCCTTGGGATTACGGAGCGATGTATTCTCCTGGGTGAACGGTTTGGAATATCAATGGGTAGCCGAATCAGGAAAATGGGACTATTTGGCCTTTGTTAAGAATTATGTACAGCGTGTATTTGCCGAGCAATTGGTCGTAACCGAAATAGACGAGCTAAACCGCGATACCAACGAATGGGGGGGCGGCTCCAGTTTTCGCTATGAGTTTAGAGAACACTGGTCCGTGAAAGCATCCTATGAATGGGCCACCCGTTTGCCTAGGGCCTCGGAAATATTCGGGGATGGGGCACTGATTTTGGCCAATGTGGATTTAGAGCCCGAACGTAGCCACAATGCCAATCTTTCCATCACCTATGATTATAACGGTTTTGATCGGGCAGCCGGACAGATAAGTATTAATGGGTTTTTACGGGATGCCGAAAACCTTATTGTGGTTTTAGGTAGTGGACAGACCTTTAGCAGCCAAAATGTGTTTGGTGCTATCTCGAAGGGCTTAGAGGTCTCCGGCAATTGGCGATCTGCCAATGAAAGATTGGGGTTCAGCCTTGGGGGTACTTATCAAGATTTTCGAAATAATGCCAGTGAGGGTACTTTTTCGGCCTTTAAGGGCGATCGTATCCCAAACAGACCTTATCTCTTTGCCAACGGCTCCATACGTTATGTCTTTCCAAAAACCTTTGGCACTTCGGACGAACTGGGTTTTTTTGGCAACACACGTTATGTGCATGAGTTTTTTAGAAACTGGGAGAGTATCGGTAATCCGGAATTTAAACAGGAGATTCCGGAACAGCTTGTGCATACGGCCGGGATTACCTATCGCCTGGAACTCGGCAAGGTATCCAGTTCCATTACTGCGGAACTTCAAAATCTGACCAATGGGAAGGTATTCGATTTCTTCGGGGTGCAGAGGCCCGGCAGGGCATTTTTTGTAAAGCTTACGGCCCAGTTTTAATGGTTAATGTAAACAATAGTGAATTCTAAATATTAAAAATGATGAAAATGAAAATCAGATCCATAGTAGTGCTAGTGGTCTTAGGCCTAATATACATGGCCTGTAGCAATGATGATGGTGGAGGCGATGAAACCGGTCCGGCAAGTATTGCAAGTATAAGCAATGGCGAAGCGGCCGAAGGGGGAACCATTACCCATACCGTTACCTTGGCCAACAACAATGATGGCGGGAGTTTTTCGGTTAGCCTTTCAAATGATAGTACGGACAACGCGGATTTAAACACCAATTTGGCCGAAGCTTCCCTAAGCAATGGGGTTACCTATGATGCGGCAAATGGCGAGCTCGTGGTTCCCGCAGGCGTAACGAGTTTTATTATTGCAATAGTGACTACCCCGGACGAAGATGATGAGGACGATGAAACCTATACGCTTACCGTAAGTGGACAAAGTGGGACAGGAACAATTACCGATGATGACTTGCCCGTGGCCTACTTTGCACAAGTGGAGACCCAAACCCCAGATGGGGATCGTTTGGTGTTTATGAGTATTTTATCAAGCTTGGATGCGGAAATTGATTTGGCCGATGCCATAGAATTGGGTGGGGCTTCTAGGATACGTGCCTTCAATGGAAAGCTTTTTGCCTTTAATGGCGAAACTTTTGAAGTGACACGATATGGACTTAATGAAAACAATGACCCTGTAGAGGAAGATAAGTTTTCACTGGCAGGTTTAGGTATATCGAATGTGTCCTCCTCAATAGCTTTTGTATCGAACACCCGGGCGCTCTATGCCGATCAGAATATTAGACAGTTTGTCATTTGGAATCCCACTGCTATGGAAATTGTTAATTCGATACCCTTTCCGGAGGCTATTCCACAGAGCGCCCAAGCAGACAGACCTGTAGTCGATTTAAACGGAAGGGTACTTATTGGATACGCAGGATTGGACTTTATGACCTTTCAGGTAACCCCAGGGGCTACCGTTGCCCTTATTGATCCCATGGCGGAAACAGTGACAGTTGCCACCGATGATACGGCGCCAGCCGGGAATGTTGGAACAATTGATGATATGGGAGATTACTATTTTACGGCGAATTCCTATTTTGGCTTAGGGCATAATTTCAATATTGAAATGCAGCCTTCACCCCTTATTTTGCGTATTAAAAATGGGGAAAGTGAATTTGACCCTACCTTTCGGTTGGATGGGGCCGATACCAATGCGGATGCCTATCCCGATATCTTGCATTATACGATTTCAGGAACCAGATACGTGGTGGGGGCCCATGATGACTCCAACGGGATCCTGGCCGAGAATCCGGATGGTATTTTTGGTGCATTTTCCGCAGGATGGCAGTTGTGGATAGGGAATGTGGATAACTTGGATGCCATAAGGGTACAGGAAAACGAAGGGGAACTGTTTCTTTTCGCCCCCTTTGCCGTGGATGGGGAATTCTATACGTCTCCAACTTTTATAGACGAACGCAGCGCAGATGACCCGGCCCCATTATACAGAATTAATGACAATGGAACTTTGGAACAGGTTAACGTAACTGTTGGTTTTATACGACTCGTGGGCCGAATTCGGTAATGACCCAAATTTGACCACACGGCCTTTGATAAAAAGAGCACGGGGATATCACTTTGTGATTCTAGTGCTCTTTTTCATTTTGAATGCCAGAGGGTTAAAAAACTGTAACATCGTAACTTTTTTAAACCTAAGGACATGAAACTCTGGAGGAGTTCATATTGTCCGTGCCGATTCCAAGCCTAGATATGAGGTATACTAGATATGCCTTTGCCACGTTCTACAAAAGGTAAACCCAATCCCACTATAACTAAGTTAAATAGGCCATTGGTGGGAAAGTGGGAGACATTTTTTATTTTTGGATTTTGAAGAGAACCGGTATGGCTCTCTTTTTGTTTCTTATAGAGAACCCCCGAAGGTGCATTGCAAGCAAAGGAAAAGGTTATGAGTAGATATAGTGAGTATTTAGAGGAAATTGAGCAAAGAAAGGGCCAGGGACTCCATCCCCAGCCCATTGATGATGCGGAACTGGTGCAGGAGATTATTGCACAGATCAAAGATTTGGACAACGTGCATCGGGAGGATTCCCTCAACTTCTTTATTTATAACGTATTGCCTGGAACTACGAGTGCTGCCGGAGTGAAATCTACATTCCTAAAGGAAATTATCCTTGGTGAATTTGTGGTCAGCGAAATTTCCCCGGCATTTGCTTTTGAGCAATTGTCCCATATGAAGGGAGGCCCTTCCGTTAAAGTGCTGCTTGATCTTGCCTTGGGTAGGGACGTGGCCACGGCCAAATCTGCCGCGGAAGTTCTAAAAACACAAGTTTTTCTGTACGAGGCGGATATGGAACGTTTGGAGAATGCATTTAAAAGCGGAAGCGAAATTGCAAAGGACGTTCTGGAAAGCTATGCCCAAGCCGAATTTTTCACCAAACTACCCCAGTTGCCCGAAGAAGTAGAGTTGGTGACCTTTATTGCCGGAATCGGGGACATTTCTACAGATTTGCTTTCGCCCGGTAGTGATGCCCATTCCCGATCGGATCGGGAATTGCATGGAAAAAGCATGTTCGAGCATAACCAAGAGCAACAAAACGAACTCCTTAGACTGCAGGAGGCTCACCCGGACAAGCGGGTGATGTTGATCGCCGAGAAAGGCACTATGGGTGTAGGTTCTTCGCGAATGTCCGGCGTAAACAATGTGGCCCTTTGGATAGGGAAACAGGCCAGTCCATACGTGCCCTTTATAAACATTGCGCCGGTAGTGGCGGGTACCAACGGTATTTCACCCATTTTCCTTACCACGGTAGGGGTCACCGGGGGTATTGGGCTGGACCTTAAAAACTGGGTAAAGAAGTATGATGCGGATGGTTACCCCGTCGTGGATGGGGAAGGGGAACCCATACTAGAGCAAGCCTATTCCGTGGAAACGGGTACTGTGCTCAGAATCAATACCAAGACCAAGAAATTGTATAAGGGCGAGGAGGAACTAATGGATGTTTCCTCGGCTTTTACACCGCAAAAAATGGAATTCATGCGGGCTGGGGGCTCCTATGCGATCGTATTTGGCAAAAAACTGCAAACCTTTGCGGCGAAGACTCTGGGCATAGATGTCCCGCCCGTATTTGCCCCATCCAAGGAAGTTTCCCATGAAGGACAGGGACTCACGGCCGTGGAGAAAATATTCAACAAAAATGCGGTAGGTACCTCGGGAGCCACATTGCATGCAGGCTCCTATGTCCGTGTAGAGGTAAACATCGTGGGGTCCCAAGATACCACGGGTTTGATGACCTCCCAAGAATTGGAAATGATGGCAGCAACGGTAATTTCGCCCATTGTGGACGGGGGATACCAGTCCGGCTGCCACACGGCCTCGGTATGGGATCTAAAATCCCAGCAGAACATTCCCCGCCTGATGAGGTTTATGAACGATTTTGGCCTGATTACCGCACGGGATCCCGAACGCAAATATCATCCTTTGACCGATGTGATCCATAAGGTCCTTAACGACATCACCATAGATGACTGGGCCATTATCATTGGAGGGGATTCCCATACCCGAATGTCCAAGGGCGTAGCCTTTGGTGCCGACTCGGGAACAGTAGCACTGGCCTTGGCCACAGGAGAGGCCTCCATGCCTATCCCCGAATCCGTAAAGGTTACCTTTAAGGGGAAAATGAGGGATCATATGGATTTTCGTGACGTAGTCCACGCTACCCAATCACAGATGCTTAAGGAATTTGGTGGAGAGAATGTCTTCCAAGGCAGGGTCATAGAGGTCCACATTGGAACCCTTCCCTCCGATCAAGCCTTTACCTTTACCGATTGGACGGCCGAAATGAAGGCCAAAGCTTCCATCTGTATCTCCCAGGACGATACCTTGATCGAATCCTTGGAAATTGCCAAGGGAAGGATACAGATTATGATCGATAAGGGTATGGACAATGAAAAACAGGTCCTTCAAGGTCTTATCGATAAGGCTAATCAAAGAATCGCCGAAATCAGATCAGGCGAAAAGCCGCCTCTGGCACCCGACGAAAATGCCAAATATCATGCGGAATTTGTGGTGGATCTGGACATTATTGATGAACCCATGATCGCCGACCCCGATGTAAACAATGAGGATGTATCCAAACGCTACACCCACGATACCATACGTGAACTCTCCTTTTATGGAGGGGAAAAGCACGTGGATTTGGGGTTTGTGGGATCCTGTATGGTACATAAAGGGGATATCAAGATCGTCTCAAAGATGTTGCGGAACCTTGAAGAAGAATACGGGAAAGTGGAATTTAAGGCTCCGCTTGTGGTAACGGCCCCAACCTACAATATCATTGATGAACTCAAAGAAGAGGGCGATTGGGAAATGCTCCAGAAGTATTCTGGTTTTGAATTTGACGATGCCGCCCCCAAAAACACCGCCCGTACGGAATACGACAATATTCTGTATTTGGAGCGGCCCGGTTGCAACCTCTGTATGGGCAACCAGGAAAAGGCGGAGAAAGGCGATACCGTTATGGCTACCTCCACCCGTTTGTTTCAAGGTCGCGTAGTCAAGGATTCCGATCGCAAGAAAGGAGAATCCCTATTGGCATCCACCCCGGTGGTAGTACTTTCTGCCATCTTGGGAAGGACCCCTACCTTGAAAGAGTACAAAACCGCAGTTAAGGGTATTAAACTCACCCAATTTGCGCCCCCGCTCAAAAAAATGACCTCCAATGCGCGACCCGGGCATTTACTTTCGTACTAAATTTAGGCACGACGATTTCTAAATAGTCGACTGTATGGATCAGATAGGTTTTGGTTGTGTTAAATCCCAATTGGAGGACTATATGACAACGTCCATATATGTAAATGGATTGGATTTTTTGCATATCATAGAGGGCATAGAGGCCGAACAATTCACACAAAGAGGCCTAACCATTCAAAATGGTTGTTATGAAGGCATATCGTTCTTTATCGCGTTCCACAACCAAAATCACTTTATGTGCGAGACCTTGGACGATTATAAGCATCCCGATCAACGGTATACCTTATATGATTACAAGTGTTCCGGTGTTCCCGGGGACCATAGTCTTAGCTGTAAAATAACGGTAGGCTCCCAGGAAGTACTTTGGCACGACTTTAAGAACTTTTCCAGGATTATCCCCTTTGAATTGGACTATCACGGTCTGGAATTGCGGTTTAACGAGGAACAATACCGCGGGGCAATAGATTTGATAAGGAATAACAAGGCGGAAAACCTGTTTGCCTAATCTCTTGGTTTATAAATACCTACGAATACATGCAATTCATGGAAAGTCCATCATGAATTTTAAGGCCCTTTTTTCATTGTAGTAATATCCTCCGGGCGCGTAGAACCCAACATGCCCCCCGTATTTGGGTACCTCCAGATAAAGTTTTGGGTTTTGTTCCGCCTCTTGGTAGGGATAACATTCCGGCCCTAGAAACGAATCGTTTCTTGCATTAAGGATTAAAGATGGGACAGGAATGTTGGGTAAAAATTGCAGACAACTGCATTTTTCGTAGTAATCAAGGGCATCTGCAAAACCATGGGCACGGCTGGTATAGCTATCGTCAAAGTCCTTTAAGGTCTTGATATTAACGATGTCGGATTGCGAAATCCTATCTGGGAAAAGAGGAAGCTTTAGTTGCAACTTGGCCACCAAGTGTTCTCGGAAGCGCCTTGCGTACAGATAGTTTTTAGGGCTTTGAAGTTGTTTTAGGGAACTGTAGAGGTCGCAGGGTACGGAAACCCCGATCACCGCCTTGATCTCCGATGGTAATTCCGTATGCTCCCCCACGTACTTCAGGGCCATATTGCCTCCCAGGCTTACCCCTTTAATCACCAGATGCCTATAGTTTCCCAAGGATAGAATGTGCTTTACCACGGCGTCCAGATCCTCCGTTGCCCCGGAATGGTAGGATCGAAACAAACGGTTGGTCTCCCCGCTACACCCCCTAAAATTCACGGCGCAGGCCGCATACCCGTTGGCGTTGAACAATTGGGCACTTCCGGTGATATAGGGACGCTGTCCGTGACCTTCCAGACCATGTAACAGGATAACCACGGTATTGGTAGGTTGTTTAGGATAGCTCCAGTCCAGGTCTACAAAGTCGCCATCCGGAAGCTCCAAACGCTCCCTTTCCTGTACAAGGCCGGAAACCTTGCGGAACAACCCGGAATATATGGTGGCAAAATGGCCGTTCCTGAAAAGTAGGGGCGGCGTATAGTTGGATGGGATTATCGGCATTAAACCGGCCTATTTTGGATAAACGTCCAATAGCTTTGCCTGGGCTTCCACGGCGGCGACAAACTCGGTCTTTAATCTTGCGATCAATTCCACTACGGGGAGTGAGTCCTCGATTGTGGTAACTCCTTGCCCCGCGGACCATATGGTTTTCCAGGCCTTGGCCTCGGTATCCAGTTCCTTGCC
>JBCCZF010000050.1:0-9931 GCA_039188035.1 Bacteroidota bacterium
ATATAAAACGGTTAATATGTTTTTTCCAGGCCTCCGTGATTTCCCTATAATCCAAATCCAACCCATGTTTTTCAACGGCATGCAAGGTAACGAACTCAATATCCGTGTCGTCGTCACTCCAGGCCCCACCCAGGGCATCAGCAAAAATATTGACGTTCCCCCGCCGATCGGTATGGTTCATTTTTATCCCGGCGGAATCGGTAACATTGTAATAGCGGTCGATAAAAACAGGGACGGGTTCGTCATTGTAGACAAACTCAAAGGGGAAGCCCATATAGTTGCCCACTAATTGCCCCAGCCAATAGCCTTCGATCTTGTTTCTTAGTTCCTTTTTACCGATTTTATGAAACTCCTGAGACCTAAGATATGGGGAAGAGAACGCTAAAAAACAGAGCCAGGCTGCTGCATATAAAAATCGCGAGTGCATAATCCCTGTATTACTATTGATGAAAGGCTTGGGACACAAAGTGGAGCACCTCGGGCAGCGACTCCCGCCAATACGTCCAATTATGGGCACCATCCCGTACCCGATACTCATGGGGAATTTCTTTTTTGGTCATGGCAATATGCACTAGGCTATTGCCCTCATACAGAAAATCGTCGTCCCCACAATCGATATACCAACGCACGGATTTGATATCTTCCACAGGTACACGCGCAATAAGGTTAAGGGCATTATGATGCTCAAAATAATCTTGAATCTCCTTTTCCGAATATTCTTGATTGCCCCGTGCCATACGACGCTTTAAATCGGCCAAGGTCAAAGGGCCCACGTAGGCACTTAAGGGACAGGCCGAAGAAAACAGCTCTGGATGATGCAAGGCATACATAAAAGAGCCACCACCGCCCATGGAAAGACCGGCTACGGCCCTATAGCGTTTTTCGCCCTTAATCCGATATTTCCTTTCCACATGGGGCATAAGTTCCTGAAAGAAAAAGTCCTCGTATTTCCAATCACCCTGATTAAAATACCCCATTTGGCCCGTATCCGCATCGGGCATAACAATTATCATAGGAGTGGCCCTACCCTCCCGTATGGCCTTGTCCGTTATGTGTTTTATCTCCCCAAACTGCACCCAGCCGGTATGGTCGTCCGTAGCCCCGTGCAAAAGATACAAAACAGGATAACGGCGCTCCGAACTTTCATAGTCCGGTGGAAGATATACCGCGTAGTTCCGTTCCATGCCCAGGATTTTGCTGGTCAAACTCAAATTGTCGAATACCTTTCCGGATTGGGCGGGCATCTGGGAACAAAATCCTAAACCGAGTAGGATTACAAATAGTAGTTTTTTCATCTATGCTGTATTTATAATACGACCTTTGCGAAATGCCCAAGTCTATGGGTAATATAGGATTTTAAAGAGGTTTCCTAATGGAATCATTTAAACTTTTTCAATATATGAAAAGGAATCTGGGTAGCGTAACGTTTCGGCGGTTTATCGATTTGCCCCGTATACCTCATCCAGTTTACGCAATAGGGCCTCATACATTGCAGGCCTCCCCGCCTCCAAGCTGCCCTTGGCATATTGGGCCACTTTTGTGTGGTTTTCCCAGGTTGCGCAGGGGTTCCCATAGTCCCAAGAATGGGGGCCCCTGATATCCGTGTAGTAGTTGGCCATAGTGTCCGGAAAGGGTTTTATATATTTTCCGGCCCAACTGCTTTCGGTGGGATTGTCCAGGGAATGTCCAGGATCTAGCACGTACAATAAGGAGGGGGTATCCCCCACCCGGAAATACTGGGCCCATTCGTGGTTACGGACTACTTCCTTTATATGTTTTCCCAATTTTCCATATTTCGCCAACGTATGAAACATTTGACCCGGTTCCTCCCCGGTAAACATCCCGGCATAGGTCCAGTTCATTTCCACCCACCATAAATCTTTAAAATTTGGGGTATTATAGACTTTTTCACGTCCAAAACCATTCCAGTTAAGCTGTTCACAGGGAGCTGATTTGGGCCAGTGTTCCGGCATAAAGGGAATATCTTCCTCCAGCATTAGGCCAGTACCAATGGTAATAAGTCGAATATTAGGGGCCATGGCGGGATTTTCCATCAGAGCTCTACTAAAGACCTCCATATTGCCCCAAACCAATACGTATAGCGGATCCGTGGTAATGGAGGCTGCCTCTTTAAAAAGGCGGATGGCGTCCAAGGTATCCTTGGCCACTTTGTCCTTTACCCTTTTTACCTTTGGATATTTGCTATCCCCAAGCCCAAATTGTTCATAATCCCTAGCATAGGCATCCAAAACCATTTCCACCGCCGTATAGCCCCCTGCATCCCAACGATCGGGAACAATACCTGTAATCTCCACTTCATTGGCGTACCACATCAAATGCACCAGGGACTGACGATCGTCCGGATCTCCCTGATCAATATTTACATCGGTAAAGATGAAAACCCTAGGGGCATTCTCCTGAACAACCTGGCCAACACATCCCCATACCAGTACTCCTACGAGAACCGGAATGACTTTGATATATCTTCCCCATTTCATTTTCAATACTTTTGGGTTATACGCCGGTACAAAACCAAATCCACATATCCGTCTGTTTTGATGGATCAACGTGAATAATTAACCTGAATATTACAAATTACGATGCAGCTATACGCCCAATATATTGGCAATACAATGGTGGAAATTATCGTTTTTTATGGATTTCCTTCCGAAACCCGGACTCGAAATTAAAACAGAGGCTCGTTTGTCCACATCACCCCAATTGGATTCCTCGCTTACGGACCCAAAAATAGGCAAAGACCATATTGGGCACCCAACATAACCAAGCCACAATGCGATAGGCCGTTACAAAGTCACCAAAAACAATGCTCAACAGCGGAAGCCAAAGGCGCAGCGTTACGGCTGCAAAGCAAGCGGCATAGCTATAGACCATCATTCCCTGATGAAGTGATATATCCCCATGGCGAACAGCCAAATAGGCCTTTACTGTAAAAAAAAGCCAAACCGCTCCCAAAGCGATAAACCCGAAAGTCGCTACAAGACCACCTGTAGCATACAAAGCAATATATATAGCGCATAGGCCACTAATCAAGGCAGAAAACACATAAATTTTGCCCAAGACCCTATGTCTTTGCAAATGGGCGTCCCGAATCCGTTTACTAAACTGAGACCAACCCACGAGCATCGCGAGGCCTCCAAAAAAAATATGCCCGTAAAAACCAATGTTCCAATAGATATTCGCCAAAAGGACGTCACTTTTGGAGGCCAATAGGCCAAATTCCCTATCGATTATTACATATAAAAGGGGATATAAGCCAATAACTACCGCCAGGACTATAAAAACGACCCAGGCGAAAAGATTGGTGGTCCTCATCTATCCGTTTTCCAAGTATTGCTTCCTGAAAGTACGATTTTTATTGGAACCCCCCGCAATGAATACTCCCGGATACCGGCCTACTTAAACATGCTGGTCCACCAAAATCGTGTTGCCGTCCGGATCGGTGATTATTAGGTTTGCCGGGCCTTGCGCATCCTCATCCGCCTCCTGGACCAAGGGAATCCCATGGCGCTTTAGGTTTTTCTGAATATATCTTATGTCATCGAACTCCTCCAAGGTTCCGGCATCTTGATCCCATCCAGGATTAAAGGTGAGCATATTGCTTTTGAACATGCCCTGAAAAAGCCCGATCAACGTCCCCCCGTTCTTCATAATCAAATACTGTTGCTCCATAGCCCCTGCAAATACAACAAACCCCAGTTTTTCGTAGAAGTCCCTGGAAGCCGCCAAATCTTTTACGGCAAGGCTAATGGAAAATGCGCCTAGTTTCATAATACTATTGGTTTGGTTTTGTCCAAAACTCTACTTGTGGACAATGGTTTTGTATAGCGAAGTAAACACCGGATAACAAAGTCCGCTTCCTATCGTTATAAAAATACCCAAACCATCTCAATTTACCCACTATGAAGAAGTTGTTTACAATAGGATGTCTGCTGTTGGGGTTTATTGGTGCTGCCAGTTGCGAAAACAACGAAGGTGAAAGTATTGACCTCTTGACTCCCAATGATAGTACCCGGACGGCAATATCCAAGTAGGCCGGGTTCGACTATTAAACCAAAGTATCGCCTTTGGTTTATCCCAAGCGAAGTTGAAGGGCTACCATTGGCAAATTTTGCATTCATAGGATTGTCAAAGTTTTACAACACCCTCTTTATCACCCTTAAAGTTCCCTCACACTTCGACTACGCTCAGTGTCCGGGAACAGTTCAAACGGTGAAACTTCAACTAAAGATTCGACCTTAATGTCATTGTCACCGCTTGCAACATTCTTGTCCAGGTGTTCCACCGGATAATTCGGAATTATTTCGTTTTCAACATATTACACAAAATTAGGCAAGTAACCGTATTGAACCTTTCCAAACCAGCAATAGGATATAATTTAGAAGTAGCCCGTTCCAAAGGAATAGGAGATATCAAAGGCACTTTATACCATTTCCCTTTTTTTTTGGGAGAACGGGTATTATTTTCTAGATCGATGCCGCTCCCGCGCCAAAAGGGTGTTCTTAAGAAGCATGGCGATGGTCATAGGCCCTACCCCACCGGGCACGGGGGTAATAAAAGATGCCTTTTTGCTTACATTTTCAAAATCCACATCCCCGGTAATATAGTATCCTTTTTCCCGGGTCTCATCCGGAACCCGGGTAATACCCACGTCGATGACCACCACATCGTCCTTGACCATTTCGGCCTTTAAAAATCCGGGTACGCCCAAGGCCGAAATAATAATGTCCGCCTGGGTGGTGATCTGGCTAATGTTCTTTGTTCGGCTGTGGGTGAGGGTCACAGTGGAGTTGCCCGGGAACCCTTTTCTCCCCATAAGAATGCTCATGGGCCTACCTACAATATGGCTTCTTCCGATTACAACGGTATGTTTGCCCTGGGTCTCTACCCCGTAGCGCTCCAAGAGTTCCAAAATGCCGAAAGGGGTGGCTGGGATAAAGGTGCTCATATCCAAGGCCATTTTGCCAAAATTCGTGGGATGGAAACCGTCCACGTCCTTGTCCGGATGCACCGCCAAAAGTACCCTTTGCGAATTGATTTGGGGTGGTAAAGGCAGCTGTACAATGAAGCCATCGATAGCATCGTCCTCATTGAGCTCCTGGATCTTCCGTAACAGTTCCTGTTCCGAGGTAGTTCCCGGCATACGAACCATGGTAGACTCAAAACCCACTCGCTCACAGGAACGTACCTTGCTGCCCACATAGGTGAGGCTGGCTCCGTCATTCCCTACAATGACCGCGGCCAAATGGGGCACCTTTTCCCCACGTTCCTTCATTTGGGCCACTTCCGCGGCAATTTCCTCCTTAATCTGATTCGATATCTTTTTTCCGTCTAGTAGTTCCATTCTGGGTTCAAGGTTTAAAGTTCAAGGTTCAAAGCGTATCATTTAAACTTTGAACCTTTGTATTCGGATTTTGAAAGGTAGTTCATAAAAGCATTTTTTTTTTTGCTTTCTAGAAGTGCCTTTTCCATTTGAAGCTTAAAAGTGGTTTCATCAATATGTTTTCTATCCAAGGCCCTATACCGTTGCGATCTTAATTCCCCACAAGAGGCTTTTGCGATGCTCAAAAATTGGATAAACTCCTTGTTTCCGTTACGCTCAAAACCCTCGGCTATATTGTCCATTATGGAACCCGAACATTTGTCCATCTGATTGCTCAATGCATAGTTTTGGCCTAAACTGGTAGTCCGCATAACATCATGGATATCCCTACAGATTTCACGGGCCAACTGCCAAATCTCCAAATCCTCAAAACGTTCTATTTTGGCCATAGTTTAATACTTGGCTTGAAAGCGCAACTTTGAACCTTAAACCTTGAACCTTAAACGACTAACCCTTTCCCAAGCCCCCCATCATCTGCATCATCTTTTTGCCGCCACCGCCTTGCATCATTTTCATCATCTTGCCCATTTGGTTGAACTGTTTTAGCAACTGGTTCACTTCCTGAATACTGGTACCGCTGCCCTTGGCGATCCGTTTCTTGCGGCTGGCGTTCAATTTGGCGGGATTGGAACGTTCGTCCGGCGTCATGGAATGGATAATGGCCTCTATATGCTTAAAGGCATCATCATCGATATCTACCCCTTTTAAGGCCTTGCCCATACCTGGAATCATGCCCATAAGGTCCTTCATATTCCCCATTTTCTTGATCTGCTGGATCTGTTTTAGGAAATCGTCAAAACCAAATTTGTTCTTTGCGATCTTCTTTTGGATCTTGCGGGCCTCCTCCTCATCGAACTGTTCCTGGGCGCGTTCCACCAAGGAGACCACATCGCCCATGCCCAGGATGCGGTCCGCCATACGGGAGGGGTGGAAGACATCAATGGCCTCCATCTTCTCCCCAGTACCGATAAACTTAATGGGCTTATCCACTACCGACCGGATGGAAATGGCCGCCCCACCGCGGGTATCCCCATCCAATTTGGTAAGGATAACACCATCAAAATTGAGCAGATCGTTAAAGGCCTTGGCCGTGTTCACGGCATCCTGACCCGTCATGGCGTCCACTACGAACAAGGTTTCTTGCGGCCGTACCGCCGTATGGATGTTCGAAATCTCCTTCATCATTGCCTCATCCACTGCCAAACGCCCGGCCGTATCTATGATGACCACATTGAACCCTTCCGATTGGGCCTTGGCAATGCCCGCCCGGGCAATGGAAACGGGATCGTTGTTGCCCCTGTCCGAGTAAACCTCTGCCCCGATCTGTTCCCCAACGATATGCAATTGATCGATAGCCGCGGGCCGGTACACATCACAGGCGACCAATAAGGGTCGTTTTGATTTTTTTGTTGTAAGGTAATTGGCCAACTTCCCGGAGAACGTGGTCTTTCCCGAACCTTGAAGACCGGACATAAGGATGACTGAAGGTTTGCCGGAAAGATCAATGCCTTCGGATTCGCCCCCCATGAGTTGGGTAAGTTCGTCCTTTACGATCTTTACCATTAACTGTCCGGGCTGAAGCGTGGTCAATACATTCTGGCCCAAGGCCTTTTCCTTGACCCTATTGGTAAATTCCTTGGCAATCTTAAAATTGACATCGGCATCCAAAAGGGCCCTGCGCACCTCCTTGGTGGTCTCCGCCACATTGATCTCCGTTATTTGCCCATGGCCCTTTAGTACGTGTAAGGCCTTATCCAGTTTTTCGCTTAAATTATCGAACATGGTATTGTTATCTTTTGAAGGATGACAAATTTAAGCAATGAACTCCTTTAGACCTTTTGGATTTAAGCGAAAATTAGAGGTTTTTAGTTCTGTTGACGGCTTTTTTGAGTTTCACCCGCCTTGCCATTGGGCAGGTAGCGGTGCTACGAAAGGAAAAAAAGACAAAACCAGAGCTAAAAACAATGATTTTTTAGCAAATTGAAAAAGGCTAAAGGAGTACAATAAAAAGGCCGACCCAATTTTTTGGTCGGCCTCTTTCTACGATCAGGGCAAAAAGTCTGTTATAGGCTTTCGAAGACCAACGTAGTCAAAACTTGATCACTATCTTTACAAACAAGCTCAAGCCTATTTTCCGTTTGGCTTTTAACTTCCCAGCCCTGGGTAAGTGCCCGAAAAATATCAGGGCCGGCAAAAAAAAGTCTAAATTCTACAGCTTTCCCCTTCAAGCCATTCCCATTTGCCCCATCGATTACCGACCAAGCCCCGGAAATGACCGTGTTACTAGTAGCGGCTCCTACAACACCCTCCCCATTGAAGGTGAAAACATATCCCTGGTAATGGATGACAAAATCTACATCGTTCGTCTCGTAAACCGTAATTTGCCATTCCCCAACGGTTATTGCCTCCTGTAATGCCTCAATATCAATTTCTGTACCCTCCGCTTGCGTTGCATCCCTTTCCGTACTGCAACCCCCTATCAAAAGAAAAAGGATTACTACAAATGGGGAGAAATGGAGTAGGCCTTTTTTCATGTTCGCACGAATCAAGGACGTATTTTATACAAGCTTTTTTTGGTCATTTCCGATATGGAAAAACCCCAAGGCCAGTGAACTGGCCTTGGGGCAATCCTTACTCTTCATTACGCTGCTCCAATATAAGGTGATCATAGCCCCCACCATCATTTTCATGTTTCAATTCCAGACGTTCCTGGCTCATCTCTAGGATAATATAATCATTGGCCAAGGGCTCATAATTGCTCCCTTCCCGGAAAGCTATAATCATTTCCACACGCTCTTCACTGTTCCGGAAAACGAACCACCGACCTCTACTGATTTCCTCGCCATTGGCATTCCTTATCTCCAAACTTCCATCATTATCAATGTATAAGGAAACATCGGCATAGGCCTGAGTGGTATCGTCCCCGTTTTCCGTAAATTGGGCAATCCTCCATTCGGTATCATTAAATATGTTCCTTAGGAGACCTATATCCTCATCATCATCGTCGTCATCGTCATCGTCACAGTTTCGGACCAACAGCAGTTCGTAGGCGGTACCTTCTATATTGAATTTGAGGAATCTGTCCTTCATATCGGACAAGAGCCATTCAAAACTCACCCCTGGTTCATCACCCATGGTCACAGCCATAACCAATCGCCCATTGGCATTTGTAGTTATCGCCCAGGTACCTTGAAACTCGGTTTCCGCATCGCTTAGGGTAACTACCCCGTCTTCCTTAAACTCAAAGGAAAAGCCCAGCAATCTATTCAAATGTTGGCCGTTGTTCTTGACCCTTTTAATGACCCAATCACACTCTTTTAAGGCCTCACGAAGGGTTTCCGGGGAATCGTCGAAAACATCACAGGCCGGGGCCATGATAATCTTGTTCCCATCACCCGAGAACAACTTGATTCGACTGTTTCCTATTTCATATACGAACCATTCCAGGCTAAAATCGACCAAGGTTTCAAACTCCAACTTCAACATAACCACATTTTGTGCTGTACGGATGTTCCAGGTTCCCTGCAACACGTTGCCCATTCGGTCCCTTACGGTCACGGCACCTTCTTCCTTAAAGTTCATCACGTACTCAAAATACTGTTCCGTTTGATCCGTACTGTTCCGTTGTACTTCCTTGACCAACCAGGGACATTCCGTTAAAAGATTTGCCAGGCGCTCCTCGGAAAAATCATCATCATTGTGGTCATTATCATCGTCCTCGTCACAGGCCTCCCGTGCCGCTTCCAACGCAGCGGCCAGTTCCGCATTGTTGCTTACCTGTATTTCGGAACCGTCATACTTCTTTAAGGTTACCGGATACTGGATGCTAACGAGATCGCCCTCATCCAGTCCCGCAAAGAAGCGCCGTAGTTCCCTATCGCTTTCCACGGTCACATTTCCGGTCTGTTGCCGGTTTATATCAAAAGTGAAAAGGGTAATGGGGTATACAAAATCAATACATTCGATATCGTCATCGGCACCCCCTTCCACACAGGTCTCGGCAATCTGCCGTAACGCTTCCACACTATTGATGGTGAGCTCGGAATAATCACCAAGGGTAATGGTCACGGGAAAAATAATCTCCAGGATGTCCTCATCGTCCTCTAGGGCGTCGAAAACTTCTTCAATGACCTCCAGATCCTCTAGACCATCAATGATCAATTCCAAACCGTTTGCCTCTACAGTGTAGGGAAAACGAAGGTTAAAACAACTAGATCCGTCCACGATGTTATCAAAAGAACCGTCGTTGGATACGGTATTGGAAACCAATTGCACTGTGGCGGACTCCATATTCAAGGTTTCTTGTTCATCGGGTTCTACCACGATGTCCTCAAACTCATCCTGACAGGACGTAAAAACAAATAGCAGGGTCAATAAGCTGCCGTACACTACATTACTCAAAAACTTCTTCATCGCTTTATTTTTTTTGCTGTAAGATGGACTTTACCCCAGTTGGCGCCCCTGCAGGTCTGCACCTTTCTGACATTTCGGCAAATTTTTCGCCCTGTCCATCCTATTTAAGATTTGGAA
>JBCCZF010000051.1:0-9917 GCA_039188035.1 Bacteroidota bacterium
CTGGTATTCAAAGGAGCATTATTCACCAATATCACACACGATCATCTGGATTATCACAAGACTTTTGCGGAGTACAGGGATACCAAAAAGAAGCTCTTTGATGATTTGCCCCAAAAGGCATTTGTCCTTTCCAATATTGACGATAGGAACGGACGCTATATGCTACAGAACACCAAGGCCAGAAAATATACCTATGCCCTTAAAAGCTATGCGGACTATCGTGCCCAAATACTGGAAAATCAGTTTGATGGTCAATTATTGAAAATCGATGAAAATGAAGTATGGTCTAAACTCATAGGCCATTTTAATGCCTATAATCTGCTGGCCATATACGCCACGGCGGAGCTCTTGGGCCTGGAAAAATTGGAAATTCTTCGGTTGCTAAGTGAATTGGAGACTGTGGATGGTAGGTTCCAACATTATAAATCAAAAGATAATATAACGGCCATTGTTGATTATGCCCATACGCCGGACGCTCTTAAAAACGTGCTTGAAACGATAAACACGTTGAGGACTGGAAATGAAAACGTCATCACCATTGTGGGGTGTGGTGGCGATAGAGACAAGTCTAAGCGTCCGGTAATGGGCAAAATCGCATCAATGATGAGCAATACGGCCATTTTTACTTCGGACAATCCCAGATCGGAGCTCCCAGCTTTGATTATTGAGGACATGGAGGCCGGGGTGGAACCACAGCATAAAAAAAAAATCCTGTCCATAGAGAACAGGGAGCAGGCCATAAAAACAGCCTGTAGATTGGCGGTACCCCAGGATATTATCCTAGTGGCCGGAAAAGGTCATGAGACCTATCAGGAGATGAACGGAAAACGTGTGGATTTTGATGATTTTAAAGTTGTAAAGAACCTTTTGGATACCATGGAAAAATAACCAAGCAATACCCGAAGACCTACCATGCTATTTTATTTGTTCGATTATTTGGAAAAAGAATACCAGGTTCCTGGGGCTACTCTGTTCCAATTCCAGACGTTTAGGGCGGCCATGGCAGTGCTGCTTTCGCTGGTTCTGGCCACCACCTACGGAAAGCGGATCATTCTTTTCCTAAGACGTAAGCAGGTAGGGGAGACCATCCGGGACCTGGGTCTGGAAGGACAGCAACAAAAGGAAGGGACTCCAACCATGGGAGGATTGATTATTATCATGTCCACACTGGTGCCAGTACTGCTCTTTGCGGACATCTTCAATATCTACATTATTCTTTTGATCGTAACAATCCTCTGGATGGGGGTTATTGGCTTTATCGATGATTATATCAAAATCTTTAAGAAGAATAAAAAGGGGCTAAAAGGAAAGTTTAAGGTGTTGGGACAAACGGTTTTAGGCCTTATCGTAGGGGCCTCGCTTTACTTTCATCCGGAAGTAACGATGAAGGAAAAAAATACTACCATTATCACGCAGGACTACCAGGTAAAGGAGGTGGAGGGCAAGGAAGTGAAGTCCGTAAAGACCAATATACCCTTTTTGAAAAACAATGAACTGGACTATACAAACTTTGTCTCCTGGATGGGCGAAGGTGCTGAAAAGTATGCCTGGCTGTTCTTTATCCCGATCGTGATCATCATTGTAACGGCAGTATCCAATGGGGCCAACCTTACGGATGGTATCGACGGCCTGGCGGCCGGTACTTCGGCCATCATCGTGATGACGCTGGGAATTTTTGCCTGGGTTTCCGGAAATATCATTTTCTCGGATTACTTGGACATTTTCTATATCCCAAGGGCGGGGGAACTTTTGATTTTTATTAGCGCCTTTGTTGGTGCCTTGATCGGTTTCCTCTGGTACAATGCCTTTCCCGCCCAGGTTTTTATGGGAGATACAGGGAGTTTGACCATTGGAGGGGTAATCGCAGTCATTGCCCTTATCGTGCGGAAGGAACTGCTTATCCCCTTATTGTGCGGAATATTCTTTGCCGAGTCCCTATCCGTGATGCTGCAGGTAGGCTATTTCAAATATTCCAAGCGAAAACTTGGGGAAGGCAAACGCATTTTTCTCATGGCACCCTTGCATCATCATTATCAAAAAAAGGGATATCACGAGAGCAAGATCGTAACCCGGTTTTGGATTATAGGCATTCTTTTGGCCATTATCACCTTTGTCACCCTAAAAGTGCGGTAAGGTGAAACGGTTGGTAGTGCTCGGGGGAGGCGAAAGCGGCATGGGTACCGCAGTTTTGGGAAAGCAAAAAGGATACGATGTATTTGTATCCGATTTTGGGGAGATGCCCTTAAAATACAAGGACGTTCTTACAAGTTTTGGGATTCAGTGGGAAGAGGGAAGGCATACGGAAACGAACATCCTCAATGCGGACCTGGTCATGAAGAGTCCGGGGATACCGGATACGGTTCCCTTAGTGGTGAAGCTTAGGGAAAAGGGTATTCCGGTAATCTCCGAAATTGAGTTTGCCGCCCGATATACCAATGCAAAGATCATTGGAATCACCGGGAGCAACGGCAAGACCACCACCACACTTTTAACCCATCATATTTTGAAGGAAGGGGGGTTGAACGTGGGGATGGCCGGGAACATTGGCGATAGTTTTGCCTTCATGGTTTCTCAACATAGTTATGATTATTATGTGTTGGAAATCAGTAGTTTCCAGTTGGATGGTATTATTCATTTTAAACCGGATATCGCCGTGATAACCAACATAACCCCGGACCATTTGGATCGCTATGACTATACATTTGGAAACTATGTGGCCTCAAAGTTCCGTATTGGCAAAAATCAGCTCGCCTCGGATTTTTTCATCTATGACGCGGACGATGAAGCCAGTACAAAAGGATTGATAAAACACCCGATACAAGCACACCTATTGCCATTTTCCCTGGAAAAGAAGGTAAGGGAAGGGGCTTATTTAATAGACAACGAAATACATATCAGCACTAAAAACACGGAACTACATATGAGAACGGATACTTTGGCATTAGAGGGAAGACACAATGTAAAAAATACCATGGCCGCGGCGACCATCGCAAACCTGGTGGGTATCCGAAAGGAGACCATTAGGCAAAGCGTGGCCAACTTTCAAGGGGTGCCCCATAGGTTGGAAAAAGTACTTAAAATACATCATGTGCAATACATTAACGACTCCAAGGCCACCAACGTAAATTCGGTGTACTATGCCTTGGACAGTATGAACGCCCCCACCGTTTGGATTGTTGGTGGGGTGGATAAAGGCAATGATTACAGTGGCCTTATGCCCTTAGTTCGGGAAAAGGTAAAAGCCATTATTTGTTTGGGATTGGACAATGAAAAGATTAAGGATGCCTTTAGCAATGTGGTGGATCTTATGGTGGAAACCTTTGCTATGGAAGAAGCGGTAAAGGTCGCCTATAAGATTGCGGAACGCGGCGACAATGTCCTGCTTTCCCCGGCCTGCGCCAGTTTTGATCTTTTTGCGAATTATGAGGATAGGGGAAATCAGTTTAAAGAAGCCATAAAAAACCTGTAACCTTTGGTAGGATGTTGCATATTTTTAAAAACATACGGGGAGATCGTGCTATTTGGGCTGTAGTGGCCCTATTGGCCGTTTTGTCCTTTTTGCCCGTGTACAGTGCCAGCAGTAACCTGGTCTATGTAGTGGGTAAAGGTACTACCACAGGATATCTGGTGAAGCATGCCGTACTGCTGTGCCTGGGCTTTGGTATTATTTATGGAGTGCACCGTATCCCCACCCATTTTTTTAAAGGGCTTTCCATCATTGCTCTACCAGTGGTCATCGTCTTGTTGGTATTTACCCTGGCCCAGGGCAATACCTCTTACGGGGCCAATGCCAGCCGATGGATACGCATTCCCTTTGTGGGCATCACCTTTCAGACCTCAAGCTTGGCCATGGTGGTGCTTATGGCCTATGTGGCGCGCTATTTTAGTAAGATCAAGCATAAGGAAATCACCTTTACCGAAAGTATTTGGCCGCTCTGGATCCCCGTATTCTTGGTGGTCCTACTCATTTTGCCGGCCAACTTTTCCACGGCCGCTATTCTCTTCTCGATGGTGTTGTTGCTGAGTTTCTTGGGCGGATACCCCTTGAAGTACCTCATGGGGATTGTGGGAACGGGATTGGTGGGCCTCACCTTGTTTGTACTTACGGCCAAGGCCATGCCAGATCTCTTCCCCAATAGGGTGGATACCTGGGCCAGTCGTATAGATAGCTTTTGGAACCCAGAGGACAAAGAAGGGAATTACCAAATTCGTGAGGCCAAGATTGCCATTGCCTCCGGCGGGGTGGTGGGCCAAGGGGCCGGAAAAAGTGTACAGAAGAATTTTTTGCCCCAGAGTTCCTCGGACTTTATTTACGCCATAGTAGTGGAGGAGTACGGGTTGATAGGGGGTTTTGTCTTGATGTTTCTCTACCTATTTCTGTTGTTTCGGATTATGGTGGTGGCCAGCGCCAACACAGGAATTTTTGCAAAACTCTTGGTGTTGGGGGTGGGCTTGCCCATTATTTTCCAAGCCTTGATCAATATGGCCGTGGCCGTGGGCCTGTTCCCGGTCACAGGCCAGACCTTACCCTTGATTAGCAGTGGGGGAACCTCCAGTTGGATGACCTGTTTGGCTATCGGTATAGTGCTTAGTGCCAGCAATAAAGAGTTCCATTGGGCTAAGAAAAGCAAGAAAATCGATGAGACCAACCCTTTAGAGATACTAAGTGGGCAGTTATAGGTTCATACTCTCCGGTGGGGGCACTGGAGGGCATATTTATCCGGCAGTAGCCATTGCCAATGCCCTTAAAAAGAGATATCCGGAGGGCGAGTTTCTCTTTGTAGGGGCCAAGGATCGGATGGAAATGGAAATTGTGCCCAGGGCAGGATATAAAATAATTGGCCTATGGATTTCGGGCCTACAGCGGAAACTCACGCTTAAAAACCTGATGTTTCCCTTTAAACTGATAAGTAGTTTGTGGCGATCAAGGAAAATAGTATCCCGTTTTAAACCCCATGCCGTAATAGGTACCGGGGGTTTTGCCAGTGGCCCTTTGTTACAGGTTGCAGCGGGCAGGGGTATTCCCTGTGTGCTCCAGGAACAGAATTCGTATGCCGGGATCACCAATAAACTGCTCAAGGACAAAGTGGCCAAGATATGTGTAGCCTATGATGGGATGGAGCAGTTTTTTCCAGCAGATAAAATTGTAAAGACCGGAAATCCCGTGCGGGGCGATTTGACCCAAATGGGAATGGATCCTGGGAAGGCCAAAGCCACTTTTGGATTGGATTCCAAAAAAAAGACGCTGTTCATTTTGGGAGGTAGCCTAGGAGCGCGGCAGATCAATCAATTGATAGCCAAGGAACTGGATTTTTTGGACAACTTGGGCCTACAGCTTATTTGGCAGTGTGGTAAGGGCTATATTGAAGAATACCGCCAATACGAGGCCCGTGCGATAAAGGTGTTTCCCTTTTTGGACAATATGGATACAGCCTATTCCGCCGCGGATTATATCATTTCCAGAGCTGGGGCGGGGGCGGTCTCCGAACTGTGCATTGTGGGGAAACCAACCCTTTTTATCCCATCGCCCAATGTAGCCGAGGACCATCAGACCAAAAATGCCTTGGCCTTGGTGCAGGAGAACGCGGCGATAATGTTGCCCGAGAAGGATTTGGATCAGCAATTTGAGGCTGTTTTTAGCGAATTGCATAGATCTCCGCAAAAGCAAAGGACATTATCAAAAAATATTAAACGATTGGCGATGCCCAATGCCACGGAGGCCATTGTCGACGAAATAGAAAAATTAATCAAAGCATCCTAAGAATAAGGAGTGGATCCTACTGTGATTTTTGAAACTTGATTCTTGAATTTGAACTTAAAAAGGGTACATAACGTGTATTTTATCGGGATAGGGGGGATAGGGATGTCCGCTCTGGCCCGATATTTTACCTCCACCGGAAAATATGTGGCGGGATATGACAAGGTGTGTACCCCCTTGACCCAGGAGCTGGAGGACCTGGGCATGTTGCTTTGCTATGGGGATGCTGTGTCGCATATCCCGGAGCACTATAAAAATCGGGATACTACCCTGGTGGTATATACTCCTGCGGTACCGGAAAGTCACCCGCAGTATCAGTTTTTTGTACAGGCGGGGTTCCCAATGTATAAACGTTCGGAAGTGTTGGGCCTAATTACCAAGGACAGCTTTTGCCTGGCCGTGGCAGGTACCCATGGCAAAACGACCACTTCTAGTATTTTGGCCCATTTGCTTTATGAATGCAATATTCCATTTACGGCTTTTTTAGGAGGTATTTCGGAGGATTTCAATAGTAATTTTATAAGTAACGGGGCGGTGTATTCCGTGGTGGAGGCCGATGAGTTTGATCGTTCCTTTCTACGATTGTTCCCTAATGTGGCCTGTATTACCTCTATGGACGCCGATCATTTGGATATTTATGGAGACGAGAAGACCCTCCATGCGTCCTTTAGGGACTTCGCCGCACTTTTGGCACCGGGAGGAAGTTTGTTCGTGCCCAAGAACCTGCCCATTGCGGGAATTACCTATGGTATTGAGGACGATTCGGACTATTGTATCCGCAATCTTAAAGTTCGGGAAGGTGTTTATGTATTTGATATGGAAGGACCGGATATCGCCCTTACCGATATCGTGTTTAAAAAACCGGGGCGGTATAATCTTTTAAACGCTTTGGCTGCCTTTGCCATGGCGGTACAGACCGGTAAGTCTCCCAAAGATTTGGCGAGCGCACTGCGCACCTTTAAAGGGGTAAAACGCCGATTTTCCTATGAAATTGTAGCGGATGACTTTGTGTTCATTGATGATTATGCACATCATCCTACAGAAATCAACGCGGTATATGAAGCTATCCGGGAGATGCACCCCAATAAAAAAATAACGGCCGTTTTTCAACCCCATCTGTTTTCCCGGACCCGGGATTTTGCCGAGGGGTTTGCCAAAAGCCTCTCCCAATTTGATGCCGTATTGCTTCTGGATATCTATCCGGCGAGGGAAAAACCTATGCCTGGAATCACTTCCCAATGGCTCTTGGAAAAAATAAAGGGACCTTGCAAAAAAAAGATTGAAAAATCAACCTTACTACAAGAAATAAAACAAAAAAAACCAGAAATCCTGATTACCATGGGCGCTGGGGATATCGGGTTGGAAGTTTCCAAAATCAAAAATGAATTGTCCTATGCGAATTAACTGGAACTATTGCAAGCTTTTGGCCTTAATTGTTTTGTTAATAGGGCTTTATGCTTTTAGCAATGCCCGAAGCAAGGCAAAGAACGTGCATGGGATAAACATTGAATTTACCGGTGGTGAAAACCTTTTTTTAACCCAGGACGCGGTTAATAAATTGTTAATACAAAATTATGGGCCCCTCACGGATATGCCCAAAGAAAAATTAGCTTTGAATACTGTGGAAAGGGTCCTGGAGGCCAATGAAATGGTAAAAAGTGCACAAGTTTACCTTACGGTAAATGGTGAGCTTCAATCTAAGATAGCTCAGCGCAAACCCATCGGACGCATAGAGGGAAGTTCAAAGTTTTATCTGGATGATGAAGGGAAACGTATGCCCCTATCCAAAAATCATTCGGCCAGGGTGCCCATAATCACAGGTGAGATTACGGGAAAGAGCCTGGAGGATGCCTATGAAATCCTGAAGTATATCAATACGGACGATTTTCTCCGAAAAAACGTAATCGGGATACATATCCTGGCGGAGAACAAGTATCAGCTAAAATTCCGTATGGATCGGTTTGTGGTGAATTTGGGAGGTGTGGAACATCTTCAGGAGAAGTTTAACAATTTCAAGGCCTTTTACAAAAAGGCCGACAGGGACAAAACTTTGGAGGATTACGCCATGGTAAATTTGGAATTCAATAATCAAGTAGTATGCACCAAAATCTAGGAATAGGAATGGAACAGGCCAGTTATTCGGTAGGGCTTGATATCGGAACGACCAAGATTGTCGCCATTATTGGCAGAGAGAACGAGTACGGTAAAATCGAGGTCCTGGGAATTGGACGTTCCAAAAGCCTCGGGGTACGCCGGGGTGTTGTGAACAATATTACCCAGACCATAAAGTCCATTCGTTTGGCCGTGGAGGAGGCCCAGGCCAATTCCGGAATACAAATAAGCTCTGTTGTGGTGGGCATTGCGGGGCAGCATATCCGGAGTTTACAGCACAGTGATTACATTACCCGGTCGGATTCCGAAAAGGTCATCAATGATGACGACTTGGACAAGCTTTGCGATCAGGTCTACAAACTGGTAATGTTGCCGGGTGAGGAGATTATCCATGTATTGCCCCAAGAATACAAAGTAGATGGTCAAGCAGAGGTCAAAGAACCCATCGGTATGTATGGTGGTCGCCTTGAAGCCAATTTTCACGTGGTGGTGGGGCAGATATCCTCCATTAAAAATGTGGGACGTTGCATTAAGAGCGCGGGACTTGCTCTGGGCAATATTACCTTGGAACCCTTGGCCTCCTCCGATGCCGTACTGAGCCAGGAAGAAAAGGAAGCAGGAGTGGCCTTGATCGATATTGGCGGTGGAACTACGGATTTGGCCATTTTTAAGGACGGTATTATTAGGCATACCGCCGTAATACCCTTTGGCGGCGGGGTTATCACGGAGGATATCAAAGAGGGTTGTTCCATAATCGAGAAACAGGCCGAGTTGTTGAAAATCCGGTTTGGCTCCGCATGGCCCGGTGAAAACAAAGACAATGAAATTGTGTCCATTCCCGGTCTAAGGGGCAGGGAGCCCAAAGAGATTAGTCTTAAGAACCTTTCCAGGATCATACATGCCCGTGTCGTGGAAATTGTGGAGAAGGTTTATGTGGAAATCAAAAATTATGGGCATGAGGAGCAGAAGAAGAAACTTATTGCAGGCATTGTCCTTACAGGCGGTGGTAGCCAATTGAAACATTTAAAGCAGTTGGTCGAGTACATCACCGGCATGGACACCCGAATAGGATATCCCAATGAACATTTGGCCGGGGATTCCGAGGAGACCATTGCCAGTCCCCTCTATGCTACGGCCGTGGGACTATTAATGAACGCACTTAAGGAAACGGGGAAAAATGAACCGGAAACGGAACCATTGACCCCAGAATCACAGGAGGCGGAAGCCCAAGAGAAGGAGACCAAGCCTCTTCCCAAGGAACCCAAGAAACCCAGGAAATCCGTTTTTGACAAATGGTCCGAAAAACTGAAGGAATTCTTGGAGAATGCAGAATGATACGACAACAGAATCAAAAAGTATAACCAGTAACGAATACTACTATGAGTAAAAACACGGAATTTGATAGCATATCCTTTGACCTGCCCAAGAACAAAAGCAATGTCATAAAAGTCATTGGTGTTGGTGGTGGGGGAAGCAATGCCATAAACCACATGTTCCAAGAGGGCATAAATGGGGTGGATTTTGTTATCTGCAATACGGATCAACAGGCGCTACAGAACAGCCCTGTTCCCAATAAGATCCAACTGGGGGTATCGCTTACCGAGGGCCTTGGCGCAGGTGCCAACCCGGAAGTGGGGGAACAGGCCGCCATGGAGAGTATGGAAGACATCAAGGCCATGTTGGACAATACCACAAAAATGATATTCATTACCGCTGGAATGGGTGGGGGAACGGGTACTGGTGCCGCTCCCGTTATTGCCAGGCAGGCCAAGGAGATGGACGTGCTTACCGTGGGCATCGTTACCATGCCTTTTCAATTTGAGGGTAAAATGCGCTGTGAACAGGCGCAAATAGGCATAGAAAAATTGCGTGCCAATGTAGACTCGCTCATAGTCATCAATAACAACAAACTGCGGGAGGTATATGGAAACTTGGGTTTTAAAGCCGGTTTTTCCAAGGCCGATGAAGTTTTGTCAACGGCGGCCAAGGGTATTGCCGAGGTAATTACGCACCATTATACCCAGAATATCGACCTTAAGGATGCCAA
>JBCCZF010000052.1:0-9859 GCA_039188035.1 Bacteroidota bacterium
AGGCATAGGTAACGTCCAAGGCAATCCCCTTGGCCACAGCCTCACCATGGCGAATGGTATAATTGGTCATTTGCTCCAGTTTATGTGCGGCCCAATGCCCAAAGTCCAGCGGTCTTGAGGAACCGGATTCAAAGGGATCTCCACCCGTGGCAATATGCGCCATATGGATTTTGGCACACTTGTATATCATGTATTGCATGGAATCGGTCTCCCTCTCCCGAAATCGCAAGGCGTTCGCCTCCAAATAATCAAAAAACTCGGAATCTTTGATCAAGGCTACCTTAACCGCTTCGGCAACCCCTGAAATCCAATCCCGTTGCTCCAGGGTATGTAGGAAGTCGATATCGTTTATGATGGCATAGGGCGGTGCGAATGTTCCTAAAAAGTTCTTTTTGCCAAAGTAATTAACGCTATTTTTTACCCCCACGGCCGAGTCGTTTTGGGAAAGTACGGTAGTGGGAATCCGAATCAATTTAACCCCCCTATGGGCAATGGCCGCCGCATAGCCCACCATATCGATAACGGCACCCCCGCCCAAGGCCACGATAAAGGAATGGCGATCAATGGAATGAGCATTAATTTTTTCCAGTACAGCATCCACATGGGCCGGATCGTTCTTACTTTGTTCCCCCCCGGGAATCACCAAGCATCCCGTATAATCCAAAATGTCGTTATGTGCAGAACAATATCCCTTGATCTGTTTTTGCAATTTGGGATGATGGGCATCCACCCCTGCATCGATTACAAAAAATACTTTGGTTACCTTATCTTTTTCGTAACCCTTGAACACGGTTTTGAACAGCGGATTTTCCGTGGCAAACAGGCTTTGTGTAAAATACAATTTGTACTCGTAGGGTACTGAAAATTTTTGATGTATCGGTTTAAATTGCATAGGTTCCTTTTAGGTAACGGCAAAAAGCTTGGATAAAAGTAGGGACAACGGCAATAAAAGCACTATCAAGAGCCCGTACCACCAAACTGACAAACCGGAGGCAAATGCAGCATCCAGGACAATTAGGGAAAGAACACCCGCAATAACCGCTTTCTTTATGTTTTTAGGGGAATTGTACCTATATGCCTTTATCAAAGGTTTAAAGATCAAGAAGGCGAATAGGGCTAAAAAGGGAACAGCTTGCATGGCACCTGGTTTATTGATAATACTTACCATAACGCCCAAAATCACCAAAATGTATACTACCCCGGCCCAAATAATATGGTTTTTGTTTTCCCCGTGAACCTCCCCACGGCTAATAAGGGTAATCGCGAAGATATAGGTCAAGGGAATACCCGCTATCCACCAAAGGGGCAGTTCACCTAAAATACTCATGCCCAAGAGTAGGTTCAAGGCCCTACAAATGCCCATATTCAAGGGGCCCAAAAATCCATACTTTTTGGAAAAGGCGTCGTAAGCCACTATAAGGATGGCCAAAACTAGGGCGATCAATCCGCTTAGTCCACCAACCCAAACAGCAGCGGTGACACCAAAAATCAAAAGGATGGCCCCGTACCACATGGCATGATACAAGGGAACGCGTCCGCTGGGGATGGGTCTTTCCGGTCGTTCTACGTTATCCAGCTCCGCATCGCAAACATCGTTAAGGACCACACCCCCGGCATACAAAAGAATCGAGGATAACACCAGAAGTAAAAGACTGTAAAGCAATTGGGGCCGTGCAGTACCATTGGCAAGTGCGCCCGAAAGCGCAATACCCGCGAGAATATCGGCGGCAGCGGTCGGCAAATTGGCCGGTCGCGCCAACTGCAGATAGCCTTTAAGTACCGGGTTCATTTAACTGATTTTTTCAGGATCCACCTTAGGGGTCTGTCCGCGTAGCACACTGTTGTCGTTAAACAGCTCACGCTGATCGATCCCTACAGGGTCCAACCAGTCGGATTCTTTCATTTTTCCATTCTTGCCGAAGGCGTCCAACGCATTCTGGTAACAGGTTTTTACCACGTCTTCCCTGGAAACCCCTCTTTTGAGCATTAGATTGGCGGTCTTGGGAACCGCCAAGGGATCGCTAACGCCCCAATCGGCAGAACTGTCCACAATAATATTGGTACTGCCATATTTCTGAACTACGGCCACCATACGCTCATTGCCCATCTTGGTCTTGGGATAGATTGTGAAAGCAGCGATAAAGCCCCTGTCCAGTACCTCCTTGACGGTCTCCTCGTTATTGTGGTCAATGACCACCATTTGGGGGTCTAGGCCGTGTTCTAGACAGACATCCATACTTTTAAGCGTTCCGGCCTTTTTGTCCCGATGCGGGGTGTGCACTTGTACCATCATCCCCAACTCCTTGGCCAATTCCAGTTGCAGGCGAAAATATTTGTCCTCCGCCGGGGTTTGGTCATCGTACCCAATTTCACCAATGGCCACCACATTCTGTTTATGTAGATATAAGGGCAGTAGTTCCATGACCTGTTCGGCCAAGGCCTCATTGTTGGCCTCCTTGGAATTCAGCCCAATAGTACAATAATGCTGAACCCCAAACTGGCTGGCCCTAAAGGGTTCCCAACCGACCAGACTGCTGAAATAGTCCTGGAAAGAACCCACCTGCGTACGCGGTTGTCCCAGCCAAAAGGAGGGTTCTATTACCGCCACAACCCCGGCGGCCGCCATGGCCTCATAATCATCTGTAGTCCTCGAGCTCATGTGTACATGCGGGTCTATAAGCATCAACGTATCGTCCATAATTCTATTTCTTCTTCATTAATTTATTCAGAACCCAAAATGCTACGGGGACATCCGAATTTTAGGCTGCTAAAAATACTCAATATTTTGTTCTCCTGGTATACCTAGCCGCGTTTTTACGACCTTCCCAAAGTTGCCCCCCGATTTTAAAAAGAACCGGTTTCCTAGACCCCTGCCCTATGGTCTGGATGAAAAGGAACAACACCCGGATATCAGATCCAGCCGGACCGTTAATAATTATCCTCAAAGAATACGTTTCCTTCACCCGTTGAGAAATCAACATAGTCCACCTCTCCGCTACCTAGAAAGGTATAGGTGATTCCAATGAGTTCTCCAAAACCGGTAATCGTATTTTCATGGATCAAGTTCCTATTTAAGGTGATGGCGATCTTTCCATTTTCCACATCTACCATTAAGAGCCTGTTTAAATTTTGTTTTTGGAATTTGTTAGAGGCCATTTTTTTGCCAATTGAGGCCTTAAAAGCGGAGTTTGGCAGCGCCAAATAAGCATTTTTATAACAAAAAGTGGTGAAAAAAGGGCCATAACAAAACTGAAGGATAAAACTTAAACAGGCTCTAAGAATGAAAAACAAAAACTGGAAGCATACCTTATCACGGGCATTGTTGTTCTGTCTCTGCAACGTGATAATTATGATACTTAGTGGTTCCTTGACCAACGAATTCCCAAAACCGTGGTCCGATATTTTACATGGAACCATTGTAATACTATGCATTTTTGGTATCACCATCCCCTTTGCACGTTGGGAAAAACTAACCTTGGCGGAAATAGGCGTTGTACCCAACCGTAAAACGATCAGACGTTTTACATATGGTTTCGCTATCGGTATCTTGATCGCAATAACGTATGTTTTATTAGTGGTTTGTTTTACCAACTCAAAATTAGTCGCTGTTCGATCTATATCGTTTTCATCAGTTTCATATCCATTTGTATTCTGCTTTGTTTTCGCTTTGAGGGAGGAATTGGCTTTTCGCGGTTTTCCGTTACGTTCGCTTGCCTATTCCATGGGATCTTGGAAAGCGTTGATTATTATTGCGCTTATTTTTGCCCTGGAACATTGGGCCGGCGATTACACTTTTAAAAATGCCTTTCTTGGCTCCAGTACCGGTGCTATTCTTTTTGGAATTGCAGCTTTAACGACAAAAGGAATTGCCTTACCCGTTGGGCTTCATATGGCATGGAATTTTGGACTATGGTGTTTCGGATTTAACTTCCCAGGGATTATTTGGCAGCGAATCATTGAAAAAGAAAGTGAAACAGGGAATGAACCATTAATTTGGACAATTTATCTTGTGGTTATGGGGTTGTCCGTCTTAGGCTTTTATCTGTATGGTCGAAAAAAGAAGGCTTCCCAGGGAACCCAACAATAAATTTGCGGTAAAATGCACCTTTTGAATGGCTTTTCAGCCTACCTGCCGTAACTACCATGAACATGCAATTGCCGTCTGGTAGATGTCTATAGTGTTCATAATCTTCTTCCTACCTTTGGGGCCAACGAAAACACAACGGCATGGCCAAGACCAAAACCGCCTACTTTTGTCAAAACTGCGGTGCCCAATACGCCCAATGGGTAGGGCAATGCACCTCCTGTAAACAATGGAACACCGTTGTGGAGGAGGTGGTGGAAAAAGCCGAAAAAAACAGTTGGCACCTCCAACCCCCAAAATCCAAAACACGGACAAAGCCGCTGCGGATCAATGAGATCAATACGGAAAAGGAACACCGGCTTAACGTCCATGACCAGGAATTCAACAGGGTATTGGGCGGGGGCTTGGTTCCCGGATCCCTGGTATTATTGGGCGGGGAGCCCGGCGTGGGCAAAAGTACCTTACTGCTTCAAATTGCCTTGAATCTCCCTTATAAAACGCTATATGTGTCCGGCGAGGAAAGCCAAAAACAGATTAAGATGCGGGCCGATCGCATACAGCCCCTTAGCGATACCTGTTTTATCCTTACCGAAACCAAGACCCAAAACATTTTCCAACAAATAACCACCTTGGAACCGGATATTGTGGTCATCGACTCCATACAGACCTTACATTCGGACTATATTGAATCCGCGGCGGGAAGTATCTCCCAGATAAGGGAATGCACGGCAGAACTTATCCAATTTGCCAAGGAGACCCACACCCCTGTAATCCTCATTGGCCATATTACCAAGGATGGATCCATAGCAGGCCCAAAGATACTGGAGCATATGGTGGACACCGTATTGCAGTTTGAGGGCGATCGCAACTATGTATATCGCATTGTAAGGGCCTTAAAAAACCGATTTGGTTCCACGGCCGAGCTGGGTATTTATGAAATGCAGGGCAATGGGCTGCGCCAGGTAAACAACCCCTCAGAAATTTTGATTTCCAAAAATGACGACGGGCTCAGTGGAACGGCCATTGCCGCCACGGTGGAAGGCATGCGACCCTTATTGGTGGAAATCCAGGCCCTGGTGAGTACCGCAGTCTATGGCACGCCCCAACGTTCCACAACAGGTTACAATGCCAAACGCCTTAATATGCTTTTGGCCGTCCTGGAAAAACGTGCCGGTTTTAAACTGGGGGCCAAGGACGTATTCCTGAACATTACCGGTGGCATCTCCGTAGATGATCCCGCCATAGACCTGGCCGTGGTAGCTGCCATTCTAAGCAGCAATACGGACATCCCCATCGAGAAGGGGATATGTTTTGCGGCCGAAATTGGCCTTGCCGGGGAAATACGGCCCGTGCAGCGGGTGGAACAACGGATTCTGGAAGCGGGAAAACTGGGGTTTTCTGTCATATTCGTTTCCAAGCGCAATAAAATAGGCCTTAAAAAGACGGACATTCAAGTAATCTTGGTCTCCAAACTGGAAGATGTTGTGAGTCGGCTATTTGGATAATACCCAGGGTTACGGAAGCTACTTCCGTATAATAACACCCTAGTGCCAAACCCTCCAAATCAAGGGGCAGGGTTGGGAATGGCATTGTGGATTTCCTCGATTCCCCGAAGCACGGAATCGTCCAAATCCAAGTCAATACTTCCGATATTTTCCTTCAACTGATCCATAGTGGTGGCCCCAATAATATTGCCGGTCACAAAAGGCCTTGTGTTTACATAGGCCAGGGCCATCTGCGCCATGGAAATACCATTGTCCTGGGCCAATTTATGGTATCCTTCAATAGCACCTACCGAAGGACCTCCACTATACCTATCGTAGTGTGGAAAGAGAGTAAGGCGGGCCGTTGCCGGTTGCATCCCCCCCAAGTATTTTCCGCTTAAGGTACCAAAGGCCAAGGGCGAATAGGCCAGAAGTCCGATTTTTTCCCTGTGGGACACCTCTGCATTGCCTACCTCAAAAAGGCGATTGAGCAAACTGTACGGATTTTGTATGGTAACCATTCGGGGCAAGGACGAATGCACCTTGCTTTCCTCCAAATACCGCATTACGCCCCAGGGACTTTCATTGGACAATCCCACATGGCGGATCTTACCTTGCTGTATCAAATCCCGTAGGGCCTCCAGTATCTGGTGGATATTGTCCTGCCAATGATCGGAAAGATCGTATTTGTATCCCCGTTGTCCAAAATAATTGGTGTTGCGGTCCGGCCAATGAAGTTGGTACAGATCAATATAGTCCGTCTGCAATCGCTTAAGACTTCCCTCTACCGCCGCCATAATGGATTCCCTATTGAATCCCGTGCTGCGAATATGCTTGGTGAAGGGCGCCTTCCCGGCTATTTTGGTAGCAAGAACGATCTTTTCCCGTTTTCCCGTTTTTTTAAACCAGGTTCCAATAATCCGTTCCGTATCCGCATAGGTATCCGCATTGGGCGGTATGGGATAGAGTTCGGCCGTATCGAAGAAATTTACGCCCTGTTCCACGGCATAGTCCATTTGCTCATGCCCCTCGGCCTCTGTATTCTGTATGCCCCAGGTCATGGTACCCAGGCAAATCTTGCTTACCTCAATATCGGAATGGGGAAGTTTGTTGTATTTCATGGTTCTGGTTTGGAAATTTTAAATCGAAATTACAAATAATATTAAAGTATTCTACGTGCAATTTTAGAGCCTAATTTTTCAAAAAAATACTTTAAAACCAATTATTGGCCCTCTAATTAAGACCAATTAAAGATATTAACGATTATCTAAAATCTTAACTATTTCTTTATCGGTTCTTCACTTTATAACCACATCTGCTTAACATGTTCTGGACATTGCACAAAGTAAATTTGACCAAAGCAAAAAACGAAAAACCGAAAATTATGAAAATGAAAAAACAAACCTTTCTTTTGTTGTTAGGAGTATTTGTTGCCGTTACCGCCTGCGACCGAATAGATGATTTTATTGGCGGAGGTGGCGATGATGATGACCAAGGCCCTGAAGTAAAACCACTTACCAGTTCTGTAGTATCCGCAGATGAAGTTTTTGACCTAAAAGCTGATTTTGCCGGTAGTGTGGATTTAGAAATGATCATGACATCTGCCGATATCCTGCCTGCCGATTCCACTTTCGTATACGGTTCCTATACGGACGGTTGTGCCTTGTTTAACAATGGGGACAACACCTACTCTTTTATTGTTAACCTGGAAAGGGATTACTCCATTGCCCGAATTGAAATGAACAAGGACTTGCAGCCTTTTGAAGGGGAGTACATTATAAATTCCAATGCGACCGCGTTTACCGCTATGTGCTCCGGTTCCGGTATTACCATGGAAGAACACGGTTTTGGCCCCCTGTACCTTTCCGGTGGGGAATGGGTAGGCACAGGAGCCGGGGCCCAGGGGGTGTATGTTGTAGACCCTTATAAGCCTGCCAGTCAAGCTTCTATTGCCACGAGATCTCCTGCCATGGGCGAGTGGGCCACGGAAAACGCCGTGGTCATCGGTAAAAATGCGTATAGCGATCTTACCGTTGCCCTAATAGGCGATGATGATAGCAACAATACCTATCCCGAAAGTCACTTGGGCTTGTATGTTGGTGCAAGAGGCGATTTGTTTGCCGGTGATCTATATACCCTACGGGGAAAAAATCCCGTGGAGACCGCTCCAGGCGAAGGAGGTCTTTTGTTTGAAATGGGAATGGAGGAAGGAACCACGTACAATGCGGAATGGGTTCCTATGACAGAAAGAACCTTGACCGAATTAAACCAAGAGGGCATCGATTCCTTATCGATTGGCTTTCAAAGAATAGAGGATATTGACTGGCAAAAAGGTTCGGCCGATAACGAAAGAACGCTATTCTTTTGTGTTACCGGCCGTTACCGAAGTGATAATCCAGACTTGGCACTGAGAGGTACTACTTTCGGTAGAATCTACATGGTTCAATTAAACGATGAAGACCCAAGGGGCGATTGTACCATTACCTGTATCTTGGATGGTGACAAAGTTGGAGGTGTTGCCGATGGTTTCCATAGCCCGGACAACATTGTTGTTACTGAAAACTACGTATACATCCAAGAAGACCCCAACGGTTATTTTGACCAAAACACAGCTATTGAAGGTTGGGCCAAACTGTACCAGTACAATATAGCTACCGGGCAGCTTTCCACAGTTTTGGAGTGTGATGAGGACAACAACCCACAATACGGTGGCGGTGGTAAATGGGAGATTACCGGTATGATCGATGTGACCGACATTATAGACGCTCCCGAATCTACTTTCATGTGTGGCATTCAGGTGCATGGATGGGAAGCGGACAATATTCCTTCTGCCCTACGTGCTGATGGTAAAGCATTCTTTGACCCTACGGCAATCGCAGAAGGGCTATCCGATCTGGAAGGTTCCTTCTTGTTCAAGATTACCGGTTTGCCAAGATAGTATATGAATTCACTACATAGTGCATACAAGAGAGGAATCGCGGCGATGCGATTCCTCTTTCCTTACTTGCTATTGCTCATTATGGCTTGCAACAGGAATAAGTCCGATATGGCACTTGCGAACCCTACGCCCAATTTGGGATCCGCCTTTACGGCGGATTTAAGAAACTACTATCTACAAAATCTGGATAGCTTGTCCAGGTATGTCCATAAACTGGACACCCTAAAAAGTATTACGGAAAACAGGGCCATTTTTAAGGAAGCGCGCAAATGGTATAAGTATGCGGAGCCCTTTATGATCGCCTTTGACCACAATAGCTATCTAACCATTAACGGGCCCAACCTACTTGTTGTGCATGCCGAAGACTATACGGATGTAAAAAAATTAAAGCCCAAAAGTCTACAGGTAGTAGAAGAACTACTTTATGATGAGGCCGGCCTGGATCGTGAAGAACTGGAACTACAACTTATCTTCCTGCGTGCCCGAATTCCATTTATGGCCCATAACCATATTATTTATAGGCAGCAAGACAGACATTATCTTAAAATGATCAGGGATGCCGTGATAACGGTGGCCACCAAAGGTATTACTGGTTTTGACTCCCCCATGCAGCTCAACTCCACCGAAGAAGCCGCATACATATATCAAACCTTAGGAAACATTCTTAAGTACATGGAAGGTTCTTTTGGGAATACTCCCGTTTATCTACAATTGCTAAATGCATTTCAGGCCGCGGAAAAATCCCTCAAAGGTGCGGATTTTGAAACCTTTGATCGGTATGCATTTATTAAAAAACATACCAACAAACAGCTTACACTATTGGCAAAGGCCGCAAAAGCGTGGGACATAAAAATGGCGGAGAACTATGGGCTAAACCCCTATGCCGAGAATTTGTTCCAAAAGGACTTTTTAAACTTATCCCATTTTGCCCCTCAGGGTTCGCCATCCATATCCGATGGGCGTATCGCCCTTGGCAAAAAACTATTCAATGACCCTTCCCTATCCACTACAGGTATAAGTTGTGCAACATGCCATGTAAAAGAGAAAGCTTTTACGGATGGCAATAAAATAGGTATTGGGAAAAACGGGATACAACTTCAGCGCAATACGCCTACTTTGCCGTATGCCGCCTTGCAGCGAACATTTTTTTACGATGGAAGGGGCGATGGCCTTGAAGGGCAGATTGTTGGGGTGACCAACAATGAAAATGAATTCCATATTGATCTGTACACCCTAGAAAAAAAGATACAGGATAGCCCCGCGTACAAGACCGAATTTGATTCGCTCTATGGTGGAAAAATAAACAATCGAAATGTCAGGAATGCCATAGCAACGTACATAAGAAGCCTTAGC
>JBCCZF010000053.1:0-9839 GCA_039188035.1 Bacteroidota bacterium
GATTTTTCTTGGCTTTGGCGATGGAAAAGACCGGTCTGGATGTGGAGGTCTTTAAATTGTCCGTAAAGCGTTTTGGAAAAAAGCCCAAGAACGTGTTATTGAGCATTATGCTGGCCACGGCCCTGGCTTCCATGATTATGTCCAATACGGCCACTACGGCCATGATGATCGCTTCCGTTGCCCCATTACTGAACACCTTGGAAAAGAAGGAGCCCTTTGTTAAGGCCCTTTTGTTAGGGGTGCCCGCCGCTGCGGCCATAGGCGGAATGGGAACCATTATTGGATCTCCCCCAAATGCTATTGCCGTAGAGGCCATCAACACTCTGGAAGGGATAACCTATAAAGTGGGTTTTTTGGAGTGGATGTTATTTGGCGTTCCCGTGGCCCTTGTGTTGGTAATCATTATTTGGTATGTCCTGGTACGGGTATACAAATCCGGATTGCATGAGTTAAATCTGGATTTTTTAACAAGGCGGCAGGAACCGATGGATGAGGAACAACAGCTAGGGATGGAATACCTAAAAAGACAAAGGCGGATTGTCCTTGGCGTTATGGTTTTGACCATGGCCCTTTGGCTTACCGGAAACCTCCATGGCATTTCCCCGGCTTTGGTTTCCGGGTTGCCCATCTTGGTGTTTACCATGTTGAGCATTACCACGGGTGACGACGTTAGGACAATTCCTTGGGATACGTTGATGCTGGTAGCAGGTGGCCTATCCTTGGGCCTATCCATACAGCAAAGTGGACTTGCTTCCTATTTTGTGGGCAAAATGGAAAACGTAGAACTGGATTTTTGGCCTTTGGTATTGGTATTTGCCCTTATTACAGTTTTGTTCTCCAATATTATGAGCAATACGGCAACCGCGACGATTTTGACACCCATAGCAAGTATATGGGCCGTTGCCAATCCCATTGTGTTGCCTCTGGTCATTGGCCTAAGCGCCTCCTGTGCCCTGTTTCTTCCGGTATCCACTCCACCCAATGCCATAGCCTTTAGCACAGGAAGACTGGCCCAGGCCGATTTTAGGCTAAACGGTTCCGTGGCTGGAGTCCTGGGGCCCTTGTTGATTATTCTTTGGGTGTACTGCCTACGTTTTTTTATGCATTGAAGGTCTTCGTTTCCGGAAGATTGCGTTTGCCGGTCGTATGGTTCATGGCATACGTGCAAGGTGATTGCCAGGGAACCGTATCTTTGATAGCCCTAGGGCATTGAATTCCTACCGGTAAATGGACACTTCCAAAAAAAATAGAATACTCTATACTGTACTTCTTCTTATCAGTGTTGTTGTGTTTTGGTTGTTCGAGAATTTCTATACCCCGGACACCTATTCCGAAACAACGGGGTACGAACCGGAAACGGTTTTTCCTCAAGTGCTTAGGCCTAGTTCCACACAGGGGTCAATCGCTATCCATAATCACTATATGCTCTCCTATATGGAGGCTTATGAACAAGCGGAATGGGTAGCTTATGTGTTAAAAAAGGACCATTTAACCTATGACGACCGGGAAAGACCTTATTTCATTGAAGATCCCCAGGTGAAAAGCAAATCTGCCGACTGGCGCAATTACAGGGGTTCCGGATACGATAGGGGACACCTTTGCCCGGCAGGCGATCGGCGGTTTTCCGAACAGGCGTACAACGAGACTTTTTATACCAGTAATATAAGTCCGCAGGACAGGAATTTTAATGCAGGGATATGGAACCGTCTGGAAAATCAGGTACGCCAATGGGCCAAGCGCTATGGGGAACTCTATGTGATAACAGGGGGTGTGTTGGAGGAAGGTCTTATTGAAATAGGTGAGGAAGATGTGGATGTGCCCCGCTACTATTTTAAGATAGTTGTTCGTGGAAGACCGGATGAACCGAAGGCCTTGGCATTCTTGATGCCCGGAAAGGAAAGCCCTAGGCCCCTTAAGGATTTTCTGGTTTCCATAGATGCCTTGGAAAAGCGTACAGGTATCGATTTTTTTGAAAAGCTTGACGATGCGGTGGAAACCGAGATTGAAACTCAGATAAACAATGGAGGCTGGCTGTTCAATTGATTGGCATAGGGTTTATCCGATATCGAAAAGCATTTGATTTTAAAATTTACAAGGGTACGGTAGGAAAAACTCTCCTGTAATCGCTCTTTTCCCTGGACCGTGCTTATGCTAAAGTCTCAGCGATACGCACGCATTCAGAACCATCTTTTGGGGAGAGGAAAACCGTTAAGCTAAAATTCACCACGGCATAAATGCCTTTCTTCCAGGCAGATAAAATAATAAGGTAAAAATAGATTTGGAGGGAATTCCCGTTTACGGGAAGTGTATTTGTGCTTTATCCCGTTTTCCAATGGGCGGCTTGTGATTGGGCACTTGCCGTTTCACGGACAGGATTTAAAACTCTTCCTTAAGCCGATTGGTATCCAACTTGAGAAAAATAAACAACAGTGCGGTGAAGAACAATAGCCCGGATCCCCCATAACTAAAAAAGGGCAAGGGGATTCCAATAGTGGGCAATACCCCAATGACCATCCCTACGTTGATAAAATAGTGTACTAAAAGAATGGAAATCACCCCATACCCGTACATACGGCTAAAATCGCTTTTTTGCCGTTCGGCGAGAAAGACCAAGCGCAGGAAGAGTAGGGTAAACAAAAGGATTACCGTGGAGGTACCAATAAAACCCCATTCCTCACCAACGGTGCTGAAAATATAATCCGTAGGCTGTTCTGGGACAAAATCCCCCTTGGTCCGTGTACCTTCCAAAAATCCTTTGCCAAAAAACCCGCCGGACTCGATGGCCTTTTCGGATTGGTAGGTGTTATAACCAATGGTTTTCCGAATCTGTTCCAATTTTGTGGGGTCTTTTTCCAGGCCCAACCAAAGGCCAAATCGATCCCGGTGGCGCTGCTCAAAGACCTTGTTGAATACAAAATTCACGGAAAAGGAAAGTAAGACAATGGCGATACCGGCAAAAATAAGGGGCAATAGGGGAATCTTGGTTCTTTTTGTCCGCAACAGGATAAAGAGCATTATTAAGGCGGTAACAGCAATACTTACCCAAACCGTCCCAAACATAAGTGTGGTCACAAAAACGAGGATCGCCAAAGCTCCAACACCCAGATAGTACAAGGGGAGACCTTCCCTAAAAATGACAAATACCAAAGAAAAAAAGACAAGGGCACTTCCAGGATCGGGCTGTGGTACGATCAGAAGTACGGGGACAAGAATGATCATAAAGGCATAAAGCTGATCTTTACGTCTTTTGATATCGGTTTGTATATCGCTAAGATACTTGGCCAAGGCCAAGGCTGTTGCCACTTTGGCAAATTCGGAGGGCTGTAGGTTAAAAAAACCAAGATTATACCAGGAGGTGGCCCCCGCAATGGTCTTCCCAAAGACAAAGAGACCCAATAGAAGCACTAGGGCAACAACATATAGCACACTGGAAAAACGTTCAAAAAAATGGGTGTCCAAGGCCAGGATAATGATAATGGCCATAACACTGACCCCTATGAAAAAGAATTGTTTGCCATGGAGCGTACCAAAATCAAAAATAGAAACGTCCGTCTCTGTAAAGGTGCTGGAATAAATACAGACCCAACCAATTGTCACCAAGGTCAGATATAGGAAAACGGAAAGCCAGTCTATACGTCTTAAGACACTTTTACCGGACATATGGATCTATCTTGATTCTGCTTCTGATTTTGGTTTCATAGCATGATTGCTCCAGTCGTACTCATTTATTTCGAACGGTTCGCCGCTGTGTGGCTTGGCGTATTCCCGTTCCAAGGTCCTCTCCAGCATGCGCTTCTCTAGATCCTGTCGGGTAACCTCGCCCTTTATATATTTTTCAATCATTAAAGAAGCAATATGTCCGGCATAGCGGGAGCCATAGTACCCATTTTCAATGTATACCGAAATGACAATTTTGGGCTTCTCTACGGGGGCAAAAGCCACAAAAACGGAATGATCCGTTAATTGGGTTCGTACGCTGTCTATTATGGTGAAGTTTTCCACGGTCCCCGTTTTTCCGGCAATTTCAATATCCGGAATTTGTAACCAACGTGCGGTACCGCGTTTGTATACCTCCGCCATGCCCTGTATCACCGGTTCAAAGTGGTGTTTGTCTATGGTGGTATGTTTGGGTTCCGTGTATTTGGGATTACTTATATCTTGCCCATCTACTTTTTTAAGTACATGGGGCGTATAATAATGCCCCCTGTTGGCAATGGCAGCGGTCATATTGGCCAATTGAATTGGGGTGACCAATACCTCTCCTTGCCCAATGGCCAGGGATATAATGGTGGAGGAAGCCCAGCGGTTATCCCCGTACCATTTGTCATAGAGTTTTTTGGAGGGAACAAGCCCCCTTCTTCCCGTGGGAAGGTCATAGCCCAGATAACCACCCAGACCAAAACTTTTAATATGCTTTTCCCAAACGTCCATCCCCTCGTCCGTAGTCTCGAATTTATCGAAGAGTTTTCGAAAGGTACTGGCAAAATAGGCATTACAGGACTTATAAATGCCGTTGGTCATATTTCTGACCCCGCCCCCGCAGTGACAGCCTCTTTTTCTTCCCCCGACATAAAAACCATTATAGCAGGTAACCTTGGTTTCGGGGTTCATTACCCCTTCCTGAAGTGCCACCAACGCATTCAAGATCTTAAAAGGAGATCCAGGGGATTGCTCTGCTAGAATGGCCCGGTTAAATAGGGGTTTGGGAATGCTGTCGTTCTGTAGTTCATAATAATTCCTCGAGCGCTTACGGCCTACCAGGAGCGAGGGATCATATGTGGGGCCAGAAATCATGGCAAGGATTTCTCCGCTCTCCGGTTCCAAGGCCACAATACCGCCCTGTTTGCCCTTCATCAATCGCTCCCCATACTCCTGTAACTCCTTGTCCAAGGTAATATGGATTTCCTTGCCCTGTTCGGGAAGGGTATCCAAAATACTTTCTTTATAGGGGCCAATATCCCGATTAAAGCGATCTTTTTGAATGTACTGCACGCCTTTCCGGCCCCTTAGGATTTCGTCGTATTGTTTTTCCACGCCGGTGCCCCCGGTAAGTTCCCCCTGGACATAGTAGGGATTCTTGGCCAAATCCCGTTCGTTTACTTCCCTTATATAACCCAACACGCTGGCCGCGCCAGGGGTATCATAATAGCGCAGGGACCGCTTTTGGATATAAAAACCCTTGTAATGGCGCATTTTTTCCTGCAACCGGGCATAATCCTGTTTGGAAAGTTGAGGCACTAATACCGAGGGTAATCTGGGGGAATAGGTGCGTGCTTTTTTTAACCGGACCTTAAAACGGTTCTTGTCAATTCCAAGAAGGTCACAGAATTCCAAGGTATCCAGAGGCTTTACTTCCCTGGGGATCACCATAACGTCATATGCGGGATCGTTGCCCACCAAGAGTTTGCCATGACGGTCGTAAATATACCCTCTTTCGGGATAATCGTATATGCGCTTAATGGCCGGATCTTCCAAAACATGATCCGGGGAAAAGCTGAAAATTTGTAAATAGGAAAGCCTCCCTATAAACGTAAACCCTATAATGACAATAATGGAGGACAGTAAAGCTTTTTTCATTGGGGACCACTTTTTATATTAGAATTACTCCTTCTTCACGCCGAACAAAGATCCAAATAACAAACAAAGTATCAACGTGGCAAGACTTGTGGCAAGGACTTTCTTAAGGAGCAACAAAATATTTGCCAAATTAAATATTTCCAGGGTAAAGTAAACCGTATGGTGTACTAATAGTAATAACGCCAAAAATGTAATTTGTTGTGCCTGAGTGGTATTGGAAAGCCGAAAACTTTGAAACTCATAGTTCACCCCAAATACAAAACGCATCATTGCCGGTCTAAGATAAGCAATGGTCACCGTTGCCGCGGCGTTGATGGCCATGGTATCCGAGAAAAAATCGATGCAAAAGCCCAAAAGAAAACTCAATCCAATAAAGGCCGCCCTATTTTCCTTTATGGGATACCAATACAGGAAAAGGATATAGACCATGGGATTGATAAACCCAAAAAAGTTTAGCCTGTTGAAGATCAGTACCTGGATAAGGATCAATAATGCAAACCGAATAACATTAATGAAGTAGGAATTACTGATCATCGCTTAAGGTTTTGGCCTCCAACTCCTGTATTTCTTCCCGATTCTTATTATTTATGATGTATACGTTCTTGAGGTTGGTCATATCGTTAAAAAGGGCCAAATCAATAGAATAAAAACTATTGGAGGTGTCCAAGTCGAATTTTTTTATAGTGCCGATGGGCACATTTTCTGGGAAAATGCTACTCATGGCCCCAGTCACAACAGTGTCGCCTATAATCAAGGGAACCAATCTTGGAATATCCACCAACTGGACGGTATTGTAATGTTGCCCATCCCATATCAAGGATCCAAAATGATCAGTTCCCTTAATTTTCGCATTTATGTTGGAATTCTCATTTAAAATACTCTGTACCGTGGCAAAACCGCTGGAAACATTTTCCACGATGCCCAGGATACCCCTGGCGGTAATGACCCCCATATCGGGTTGTAGGCCATCCTTTTCGCCCCGGTTGATGGTAATGTAGTTTCTTGGATCGGCATAACTGTTCTTGATTACCTTGCCGGATAGGATGGCGTATTTTAGATTGGCCGAGTCCAGTTCTACGGAATCGCCGACTTTTTTGTTAAACAAGAGATTGCGTAGCCTTTGGTTCTCCTCGACCAAATACGTATTTTCTTGCCTTAACCCAAAATAGGAAGTAATACCATCTGCCGTATTGTAGATATTTCCGGATATCCAGTTGGCCGAATTAAAGAACCTGGACTGGTGGTAGGTGTGGGATCTAATGGTAAACCCTAAGGAGATGATCAACAAAAGGATATAGAGCAGAAAGTTTCTATACCGTAGGACAAAGTTGATGATCTGCTGCATTCACTTTTATATTTTTCATAGGTACGGGTCGTTCCGAAAAAGAATAACGGGAAACTTCCCGAGTATAGGGTAAACCCTTTTACTTGATCAGGATGCTTTTATAGCGTTCCAGGTTCTTTAAGGCAATTCCTGTCCCCCGCACTACGGCCCTCAAAGGATCTTCCGCAATGTATACGGGCAAATCGGTCTTTTGGGAAAGTCTTCTGTCCAGTCCCCGCAGCATGGATCCGCCCCCGGCCAGATAAATCCCGGTATTGTAGATGTCAGCAGCCAATTCCGGTGGGGTTTGTGATAAGGTCTCCATAACGGCATCCTCTACCCGAAGGATGGATTTGTCCAATGCCTTGGCAATTTCCCGATAGGAAATCTGGACTTGCTTGGGTTTTCCGGTCAATAAGTCCCTACCTTGAACGGACTTCTCATCCGGAGGGGTCTGGAGATCTTCGATAGCGGAACCTATTTCAATCTTAATATTCTCCGCCGTGCTTTCCCCTACATACAGATTATGTTGGGTTCGCATGTAATAGATAATATCATTGGTAAACACATCCCCCGCAATCTTAACGGATTTGTCACAAACAATACCCCCCAAGGCAATTACGGCTATTTCCGTGGTACCTCCACCTATATCTACGATCATATTGCCCTTGGGCTGCATAATGTCCAGGCCAATACCTATGGCCGCCGCCATGGGCTCATGGATTAGGTATACTTCCTTGCCGTTTACCCGTTCTGCGGATTCCTTAACGGCACGCATCTCCACCTCGGTAATCCCAGAGGGAATGCAGATGACCATCCGAAGCGCGGGAGGAAACCATTTTTTCTTTAAGGCCGGGATGTTTTTGATGAACATATTGATCATCTTTTCAGAGGCATCGAAATCTGCGATTACCCCATCCTTGAGCGGTCGAATGGTCTTTATGTTCTCATGGGTCTTTCCCTGCATCATATTGGCTTCCTTGCCCACTGCTATGATTTTACCGGATACCCGGTCCCGAGCCACTATCGAGGGACTGTCCACTACAACTTTGTCCGCATGGATGATAAGGGTATTCGCCGTGCCCAGATCTATGGCGATTTCCTCTGTCAAGAAATCAAAAAATCCCATTGGTGTGTTCGTTTGGTTACTTTATACCAATTCAACCTGTAAAATCAATCTACAAAACGTTTCTTTTTCTGCCGTGCCTCAAAATAAAATACAAACGTAGCCTGGGCCTTCGCTAGCCCTCTTCGCCATAGTAGTAAAACTACGAAGGCCGAAATCTTCGGCGACGCCCGGGGAGCTATATTTGGATTTTCTTTTTAGCATTACAAAAAATATTCCATTTTCTTTGACCGGTTTTATATATCGATTTGGTACAACATTCGTTTAAGAGGTGCATTTCATCGACAAAAGTAACAAAATTAATGCTTGAAATGACGTGTGCCCGTCATTACCATGGCCATGCCATTTTCATTGCAGTAACTGATGCTCAATTCATCCTTTATGGACCCGCCCGGCTGTATAACGCTGGTGATACCACTTTTATTGGCAATTTCAACGCAATCCGGGAAAGGGAAAAAAGCATCACTTGCCATAACGGCGCCCTCAAGTGCAAACCCAAAGGAATTGGCTTTGTGGATCGCTTGGTTCAAGGCATCTACCCGGGAGGTCTGCCCGGTACCGCTGGCACATAACTGCTTGTTCTTGGCTAGGACTATAGTATTGCTTTTGGTGTGCTTGCAAATCTTGGAGGCGAAAAGAAGATCTTCCAATTCCACGGTGGTGGGCTCTTTGTCCGTAACGTAATCCAGATCCACCAAAGTATCCGTTTTGGTGTCCTTTTCCTGGACAAGGTATCCGTTAAGGCAGGTACGCACCAGATTATCCGGAAGTCCAGTTTCTTTTTGGACAAGGATAATCCGGTTCTTTTTGCCCTTCAGCGTTTCCAGGGCTTCGGGCGAGTATGCGGGTGCGATGACCACTTCACAGAACAGTTTGTGAATTTCCAGGGCCGTAGGGCCATCGATATCCCTATTGCTGATCAGGATACCGCCAAAGGCGGAAACGGGATCTCCCGCAAGGGCATCCAAATACGCCTGTCGTAAGGTTTCCCGGGTGGCCAGGCCACAGGCGTTATTGTGCTTTAGAATGGCAAATGTGGGGGCTTCCTTCTTGAATTCATTCATTAGGTTAACGGCCGCATCCACATCCAACAGGTTGTTGTATGAGAGTTCCTTGCCATGCAATTGGGTAAACATGGCCTCAAACTCCCCGAAGAAAAACCCTTGTTGATGCGGATTTTCACCATAACGCAAAGCTTTTCCCCGGACTTCACTGAGCTTAAGGGCTATTTCTTTTCCGTCTTGATTAAAGTAGTTGAAAATGGCCGTATCGTAATGGGACGAAATGCCAAAGGCCTTGGTGGCAAAACGTTTACGATCCGCCAAAGTGGTGTTCCCTTTTCCCTCCGAAAGGAGTTTGAGGAATTCTGTGTAGTCGGTAATGGAAGACACGCAGAGCACATCCTTATAATTCTTTGCCGCCGCGCGGATCAAGGAAATACCGCCAATATCTATTTTTTCGATAATGTCCTGTTCCGAGGCACCGCTGGCCACCGTTTTCTCAAAAGGATACAGATCAACGATAACGATATCCAAAGGTGGAATGGCGTATTCTTCCAATTGGGCCACGTCGCCCTCATGATCCTCACGACGGAGAATGCCCGTGAAAGCGCGGTGAGAGGCCGCAGCCGACGGTCGCCGGACCGCCGAACGGGCCCTCGCCCCGCTCGCGCTCCTATGCTTGCGCTGGTGGAGAGCCCGGAGGGTGGCGCCGGGGACGAGCCGGCGAAATCGGTCGTACTCGAGGTGCTCGGTCCGGTCCGCGCCCGGAAGGATGAGCAGCTCCTCGACCTGGGTTCCAACAAGCCGCACC
>JBCCZF010000054.1:0-9764 GCA_039188035.1 Bacteroidota bacterium
CACTCAAAAAAGACAATGCCGAAAAAATAAAGGGCCTTGAGGCTCAAATAGCCACCCTGAATGCTACCTATTCGGAGTCAGTGGCGAATTCCCAGCCCGTTATCGATAATTTTGACGGCCTTATGGCCCGAATCAATGCGCTGGACAAATTGCCATGGTTCCCTTCCTTTTTTATCTTCCTGCTTTTTTTGGCCATCGAAACAGCACCGATCATTGCGAAGCTCATCGCGCCAAAGGGGGAATATGACCTAAAATTGGAGGAAGAGGAAAGCACGTTAAAGACGTGGGTGACCCAAAAAGTAGACCAGCGCCAAAAAATCTTGTCCACGGATATCGCCTTAAACGACAAGGTGTATCAGGAAATCTCGGAGGAAGCTGCGGTTTACGCCTATAAAAAACAAAAAGCCGAAGAACTTATGCGCCTGCAGGCCGATGCCTTCCATGACCTACAGGTGAAAAGCCTATAGCAAATAGTATTATACCCCTAAATCTCGGGGTTTTTTGGCCAAATCCAACAAGACCGATACGCTATTCCATCCTTCGTACCAGGACTATCCAATCCTGCCCTTTTTTAGGTGCTGTTCCCAAGGATACCTTGGCACCTCCCTTAAGGGTATCGGCGGATCCTTCTTGCAGTACCCCGCCCTCCAGAGGGTCGTACCAATGTACCTGAAAATTCCCCTGGGCCTCGCTCAGATCCAAAGTATATTCCGCCGAATCCGGCAGATAGACCGCGTAGACTTCCCCCGGTTTTTGAAGACAATACCCCTCCTTGGAGTTCACCAGGGTATGATCGGGTTCCATTTCCCAATAGGGCAAATGCGCCCTGAAAAATTGCAGTGCGTGATCCGTTATCTCCCACAAACGGTCCCGGGAACGCCAATCCTCGGTATTTAGGTCATGGTAGCGATTGTTGGCACCAAAATACCATTCCACTCCGGCCGCACCGGAGAGCAAGGTGCCCCATAGTACGTAACGTCTTAGGCTATCATGATTGCCATCCAGGGAATCGGAACGTGCGCCCGTATGCCACATGCCTATTTCGTCCATGGCAATGAGCCATTCGCCACCCGTTTTGGCCGATTTTTTCTTCCATTCCGAAACTATGGCCGGGGCACCTTCCCGTTTGTCCACCTGCAGCGAAAGTCCGTCCAAGGGGGTAAAGCCCACAATAGAGTCCAATACCTCAGTTCGGGCAGGCTCAAAAGCATGGGTATGCAGCACAATAGGGGTACCGTAAGGGTCTATTTCAGTTAAAAACGATGTCATTGCCCTTCGCTGGGCATCATTCTGGCCAATAGGACTAAAATGTGCCGGGCCGTTTTCCTCCCCCAGATTAAACGTCAACCCCAAATGATGCCCAAAACGGGCCACCATTTCCTGAAGGTACAATTTCCGCATGGGGCCGGTATCCCCTCCGTCCAACAAGGTCTCATTTTCCGTCTCCTGCAATACGATATGCAACAAAAGCCCCTGGGCCTGCATATGATTAAAGACGATTTCCCATTGGGCCAGTTTGCTCACGTCAAAGCGGGTAAAATCGTCCGGGGACACATACGGCCAAACGTCCTTGCCATCCCCCTGAATATTATTCGTCAAAAAATAAACGACGTTCATTCCTTTGGAGGCCAAATAATTCATAGCCCCGATCAAGGCCTTTCCCTTATCCCCTTTCCAAACCGGGTCGCCCGCCCGCCAATCCTTACGATGTGGGGCATAATAGTGCAGGGAATCGTTGGTTTTGGATTCCCCTTCCCTACTGGCTCCCTGTGTCCGATAGGTACCATCGAAATCCACATAACCCAATAGGTTTTCAGGACTGTTTGCCCCTCCTTTGATCCAATACTTCCCGGAATCCTTGAATTGATAGTACCCCTGGGACACGCCCAACCTGCCGAGTGCCCTAAAATCCGGTTGTGCCTTATCCGACGGGATTACCTCAAAAGCCCCATCGGCATTGGTCAACGCTATGGGAGTACCCTCGGCCTCTTTTTTCAAGGCAACACCGTCTCCCTGGACCATTTGGGCCGAATAGCGCCATTCTCCCAACTTATCGGGTGTAAAACGAACTTGCCAAACCTTACCGGAATCCGCTCCGGATTCGGCGGCACCGCCATCAGCGGCATAAAAACCGCGAACCGTGTATGCTGTTTCGCCATTTTGGAAACTGACCTCCAGGCGATAGTCCAAAAAGGGATTCTTGGCCGCCATTTCCGAGGTCTCCGGCCCCGTAAAGGAAAGTGTCACCGTATGCCACTGCATGTAGTGGTCCAAGGGTGGCTTCTTGGCTTTTTCAGTACAACTTGTAATACTTAGGATAAATGCTAAAAAAAAGATATGTCTCATGAGGGAGGGTTTAAAAGAAGTCTCTAATATACCTCAATTCCCACATATTCTTTCCCATAATGCGCGTAATAGTTCCTTGGCATCCCTTTTGGATTTCGGGACTTCCTTAACGGTAACGGTATCCCCTTTGGAAATCAATTGATAACTAAAGGCAAAACGGTCTTCACCTGGATGCAAACTAAGCGGGCCAAAACGGAGGTCGTTCAGTAGTACACCATCCCCACTTTGGGTTAGGGTGTACCAACCTTGGGTAATGGCAATCAATCGCTTTACTTTGTCCCCTTTCCCAAAATCCCCTAAAAGATCGTGATTTTTGGGATAGGTGTAAAACTGAATGTCCTTGGAATCCAAAAAGGAATAATACGCAATCAAATAAGCATCAGGCATATCTACATTGGCCGTCCACAATAGCGTATTGAAGGGAGTGGGACGGGAGGAGATTTCCGTGAATTCAATTCCCTGTAGCTCCAGATTTCTTAGAAACTGACGATAGGCCAGCCCCTTCAATACCACAGTAAGTGCCAAATAGGAGGTGCTTAACACGAGTCCCAAACGATTGTAGCGGCCCCTTTTGGGCGATGTCCCGGGTTGTCGTAAGACCAGAATCAAAGCGATGAGAAGCGGTAGGGTATATAGGGGGTCGATCACAAAAATGCTCTGAAAGGCCAATGGGAAATCCAACGGCCAGAGCAATTGGGTTCCCCAGGTAGTGAAAGCATCCAGAAGGGAGTGTGTGAAGAGTCCCCAGAACATCAACCATGACCAGTCCCTCCAGGAAGCGTCTTCCTTAGGATATAATCTCCCAACGCCCCATCCTAGGAGCGGGGACGCGAGAATGGCAAAAAATAGGGAATGACTAACCCCCCTATGCCATTCAATGGCGGTTACGGTATCGGTAAAAAAACCGAAAAGGACATCCAGATCGGGAATGGTTCCCGCAACCGCACCCCAAAGCATGGCCCTGTTGCCCACCTTCTTGCCGAGTACCGCCTCGCCTACCGAAGCGCCTAAGACTATTTGTGTAAGGGAATCCATTGTTGAAATTCAAGTTCAAGCACAAAGTTTAAATCCAAAAAGTTTACGGGCTTTTTTTGTTTTAGGTTTCCAGAACCTTTTATTTAAAACCCCTAAAGTCCCCTCTTACTTCAACTCCGCTCAGCAACCGGGGACAATCCACGGGATGATACCTTAGGTCCGCGTTCGATGTTAACTGCAATGTAATCCCTGCCACTTGATAGAATTTTTGTCCAAGGCTTCAAGAGGATAATCCCCATTTGACCATTTCGTGCTTCCAATTTTGTATCTCGTATGGCGTACTTCTAATTTCGTATTTCTAAAATCCAACGTCTCGAATCTATTCAACTATCCCCATTTTCCGCAACAGGAAAGAAGCGTTCATATGTGTACAGATGCCTTCCTTAATCGTATAATCAAAAAACAACTCCCCATCAATAATCTGCGCATCAAAATAATAATTGTGTGCCTGGGGCAGCTCACGGGCCGCATCGCATAGGCTTACATCATGGGTGGCCAGCAGTCCCGTGGATTTGGAGGCAACTAGGCGTTCTACAAATTTGCGACTTCCCCTGGCCTTGTCCGTGCTGTTGGTGCCCTTTAGAATTTCGTCCAGTACGATAAAATAGCGACCGTCCTTTATCTGGTCTACGATAAACTTTAAGCGCTTTAACTCGGAAAAGAAATAGGATTCATTATCCGTCAAGGAATCCGTGGTCCGCATGCTTGTGATAAGCTTTATCGGGGAATACTCCACACGGGAAGCACAGACCGGAAGGCCCATATTGGCCATAACGATTTGAAGGGATACCGCTCTTAAAAAGGTACTCTTGCCGGCCATGTTCGCCCCGGTAATGATAAAAAACTGCTCTTGGTCTATGGCCAAATCATTGGGAACCCCCTTGTCCCTGGGCAATAAGGGATGCCCTAACCCCTGAGATCGAATCGCTATCGCTCCCTGGGACAATTCCGGGAACGTGTATTGGGGGTGATTGTAGGCAAAATTGCCCAGACTGTTATAGGCATCAAAAAAGGTAATGGTCCGGAACCAATCCGCCACCTTGCCCTGGTGGATCTTAATCCATTCTTCAATGCCATGGGCCAACCAAAGATCACGCAACAAGAAACCATTGGCCAAAATACCGACTAACACATTATTTCGCTGATCTAGGGCATTCAACAATTTTGAAAATCGTTGCAATAGGCGGGAGACTTTTTCCGTCTGGCCCAAGACCCTAGTTTGCCGCCCTAAAAGCCAAGTGGATCGAAATTCCTGCCCCTCCAATAAGACAATCAGCTTCTGGTATTGTTGAAAAGTGGCCAAGATACCGGAGGTATGTCGGGAAAGCCTATTTATGGCCTTTACATACCGTAAGCTAATACCCAGACCTATAAAAAACCACCCGATGACCCACCAGCCGGAAACTCCCCCAAAAAGGAATAAGGCCCACAAGACCAAAGAAATACACCCGAAAACCAAACTCAGGGTCTTCATTACCGAAGGCACAAATGGGGTATACCGTTGAATCCAATGGATCAGGTGCGTGTGGGGAACCTCCGTTTTTAATCCGGTTCCCAAGGCCCAGAATTCCTGTCGCCATTCCACCAAATGGGAAAGCTCCTTTACGGCCTCCTGCTTTTCCATTATGTTTTCCGTATGGTTCTCTTTTAAAAGGTGGGCCAGCTTTTCACCCCCCTGGGACAAGGCGGTGCGATTGCAATACTGAAAGAAAGAACCTTTGCCGAACAAATCGATATCCTGACTGTAAGCATGGGAAGGATCCTTGAAGGCATCGCCAGCAGGCAAATCATGGAATTTGAAATCCAACACCTCCAACTCCGTCTCATTGAGACGGACAAGTGCACGCAAAAGGTTTCGCCTGGTTTTGAGGTCCGTATGTCGAGACACCAGAAAGAGGAAGAGCCCCACTACCACTACCAACAGCACCATAAGCGCCATTGCATTCCCCAACAGAAGGTAAACCCCAAGCGCACCAAGGCCAAAAACCGCCAACCGCAGGAGGCTAAAGGTCCACAATCTGGCCTTTATGGCTTCCAAACGGGCGCGATGCCTCTTCAAAGCATCGTGATAAAAAAGGGACGGATCTCGCATTATCTTAAAAAATGATGGGGCAAAGATATGCATTCCCCGATCCCTGTAAAGGGAGTAAAAATGGCAATCCGCCCCAGGTGACACCCATAGTGTTGGGATAGACCCGGTATACCTTCCCTTTCCAATAAAATGTTTCTTGTCAAAAACCGTGTGTTTGCCGAGCGTATTGGGGCCATTTTATCTCCCTATCAAAACGAACGTGCATATTTCGTTTGTCCCAAGTGTAACAACATTCAAATTCCCTGGTCATTAGGTAGTACGGTTTCCTCCTTTATTCTTCCTGCACTATATCTTTCTGTAGGTAAGAGTACCATTTTATGATATTGTGTTTTGATAATGTACCAGCAAACAAAGTAAACCTATGATCAACTATTATCTTAAAACAGCACTGCTTGCCCTTGGCCGAAACAGGGGTTTTACCGCCATTAACCTGCTGGGTCTCACCGTGGGCATGACCTCCCTATTACTTATCCTGATATGGGCGCAAAATGAGTGGAGTTTTGACCGCCATTATCCCAATGCCAAAAAGATGTACCGGGTTATTTGCAATTGGGAAGGAAAGGGCGAACACCTTACCGTGCCCGTTATCCCCATAAAACTGCGGGATCTCGCCCTAGCGGAAATTCCGGAGGCAAAGGAATTTTTTATCATGTTGCCACAGGTCTATGAGCGACCGTTATTAAAAACCCCCAATGGAGAAGTCTTTGAAGAGGAGGAACTGGCCTACCTCAGCGACAATTGGCTGGGGGAATTCGGGAATGGGGTCGTAAGCGGCTCTATTACGGGTTATCGCGCCAATCCCTTTGGACTGGCACTTACCGAGGAACGGGCCCGGAAATTCTTTGGGGATGCGGATCCCCTTGACCAGACCGTTGAACTATTCGGCCTCAACTATACGGTAGAATTGGTCTTAAAGGATACTCCTCCCAATTCCAGCTTTCAACAAAAAGTGTTCTTACCCCTGCAATCCTATTGGCCCAATCGTATCCCCTATGAGAGGGAACTAAAGTCTTCCAATTACAAGTTCGTGGCCTTTTTCAAGGCATCGGAAACCATGGACCTTAAAAAGGTAGAAACAAAATTCACGAATTTAATGGGCCAGGTAGATCCCAAAAAACCCACCTCCTGTTCCGTTTTTCCCCTGGAAGACATGCGCTTCGAAGAACGCTTTACCCATGATGATTTGTTTGAACACCAAAACAAGGCCACGGTCCATATTTTTGCGCTCATTGCCTTGGTTATCCTACTTGCGGCCATTCTTAATTATATCAACTTGTCCACGGCCGCAATGAACAAACGCATTCACGAAATCGGAATCAGAAGGGTTATTGGGGCCAATTCCCGTAACATCTTTTTCCAAGTGATTACGGAATCCGTCATTATTAGTATGGCGAGCTTCCTACTTTCATTGATCGCCGTATATTGTTTTATGCCCTTTTTGGCCCGCTATACCGGGGTGGCCTTACAACTCGACTTGACCCAACGGGCTATTTGGATACTGCTGACATCCGTCCTGATACTTACCACCGGGGTGGCCTCCTTGTATCCGGCCCTACTGCATGCCGGACTTAAACCTATTCAACTGGTGGGTAAGGAGGGTACCTCCTTTAAAGGGGGCAAACTCCGGAAAATCTTGGTAATCGGCCAATTTACGGCCTCCATCGTTGTTTTGAGCGGTGCCATTGCCATCTACCAACAACTTGAGTTCATTAAGGGTGCGGACGTAGGGTACGATCGGGACCAAATCCTGAGCCTTAAATTAAAATATAAATCCGGGGACAATTACGGAAGGAATCTGGACAACTTCCAGCTATTGAAGGAGGAGCTTGGTCAAATCCAGGGAATTAGATCCCTTGCCATAGCTGATCGGGATATTACCAAAGTAGACAACAGAAACAGTGGTTCCCTAGATTGGGAAGGCAAGCCCGAAGATCAATCGGTAATCGTTTCTCAACTTCGGGCCAACGCGGACCTGGTGTCGGTCTTTGATCTAAAAATGGAACAGGGGCGTTGGTTTCTGCCGGGAAACCTTGGGGACAAAAACAATATTATCGTCAATGAAACCGCCATTAAAACCTTGGGGATACCGGAACCTGTTGTTGGGCGTTGGTCCAGTTTCCAGGATCGGGAAGGCCAAATAGTAGGGGTGGTCAAGGATTTCCATTTTGATGATTTCCATCAATCCATAGAACCTCTGGTCATTTGGCACAATGGGGGCAGGGGGCCCATACTATTGGCCAAGCTACAGGCCGGACAACGCGCTGCTGCGCTTCTACAGATACAACAAAAGTTCGAACGTTTTTTTCCGGATAAACCCTTTGAATATAGTTTTCTTGACGACACTTTTTTGGAGATGCACCAAGCCGATATGAAAGCCGGGGCCTTGCTACAAATTTTTACGGGTATCCTTATCTTCATTTCTTGTCTGGGCCTACTTGCCCTCACCGTCCATGATGTGCAACGACGCCAAAGGGAAATGGCAATCAGGAAGGTACTTGGGGCCAGTATGGTAAAAGTAGTCCAGGAACTTGCCAGGAATTATATGACCTATATTGGAATCGCCTTTGTACTTGCCGTTCCCATCGCTTTTTATTTCCTTAAAAAATGGCTCGAAAATTTCGCCTACCATATGGAAATATCCTTTTGGCTATTTTTGGTACCGGGACTTATCGTCTTTTCGATAGCCATGTTAACCATGGGCGGCCATAGTGTTAAAGCGGCCCTGATGCCTCCGGTTAAAACACTAAGAAATTGATTATCCAGACTGCTAATGGGATATGTATAGGCCATAGGTTGCAACACACGCAATAGAACTTGGCTTTAGAGAACACGTAACATGGCAATCTGCCCCAAATGATAAATGTCGTGTTGCGATAGGCTGGGCAATACATCCCCAAAGGTATAGGGCTTTCCGGGTACTTTCCGCTCCAGAATTTCATCCGTTTCCCCGGAAAGTTCATCCAGAATGCCCTGCTGGGTCTCGCGAAGTTCGGCAAGCAGTGCACTCCAGTCGCCTTCACCGGAAATATGTACCTCCGACCAGTCGTTGGGGCCATCGATAATCAAATCGTATTCCACATCCCCCTGTAGTTTCTTCAGGACGAAAAACCGCCAATTGATAATATGCCGCACCAAAACCGCTATGCTTTTTTTGCCGTATACCCGTTCATTTGTCTTTTCCCAAGGAATTCCCTCCAGCACCGGAATAAGGGCATTACCATACCAAGGACGCCCATCAAAACATTGCTTTAAATGGGCTATTATATAATTTAGCTTTACCGAATCCATGGTCTTTTTTTTAGTAAGGAACTATCTGTTTTACCGAACTCCGTCCCAAAACTGTATGGAATCTATCATTCCAGTGCTTCCAGTTCCTTGAGCAACTTTTTGGTCAATTTGGAGACCACCAGTTGGTAGGAATGGTCTATGAGTTCCAGAATCAGTTTGGGGGGAAGTTGCTCCAGAAGTAGGGTATTCCAATGCACCTTGCTCATATGGTAGCCTGGAATAATGGTCCCGTCATATTCCTCCCGCAGCCTTAGGGCCCGTTCGGGCTCACATTTTAGGTTTACCTGGGGCGGTCGCCGCTCCAAGGCACAGAGCGCAAACATTTTGCCCATAACCTTAAAGACCAAAGCATCCGGGCCAAAGGGAAGCTCTTCGGAGACCCCTTTTTTGGAGAGGCAATACTCCCTGAATTCTTCTATGTTCATTTTTGATGTTCTCTTTGAACTACTACGGTCATTCCCACCGAGGAGGAATCTCTTTATGGTTCATGGGCCTCCTGCATCGGACACTTGAGGAGTTTTTAATTCACCCCCTGGGAATCATAAACGATGACCTTTTCCCATAAACCGCTGGATTCCTCCACAAATACTTTATGCGCGGGTTCGTCTTGATACTTCTGTTGGGCTTCTGCCGATTCAAAGGTTACGATAAGCGAAAAGGTAAAGGAACCATCCACTACTTCACGGGTAGCCCTGGGCGGCACTCCTATAAAGTTGGTCCTGGCATATTGCGATTGGTTCAAAAACCGTTGTAAGGAACTGGTAAAAGCCCGTCTATCTGCCTCACTATCCGGATTCTTCAGCCAAAAATAGACCGTGTGCGCAAAATGGGAATCAAATTCTTGCATGCTGTTGCTGGTTTGGGCCATACCGTATGTCATGACCATTAAACAAATAATTGTAACAATAGTATTTTTCATTCTTCCAAAAGTCTTTTCTGATTTTCGGATATTTCCAAGGCGGAATAATCCAAGGTCCAACCTATGGTCTCTACAATTTTCTCG
>JBCCZF010000055.1:0-9718 GCA_039188035.1 Bacteroidota bacterium
GATTTGGGTAGTTTTCTTAAAATGATAAGAAGCGATGGCTATCCATCGCAACTGCGGGAACAATCCTTATCGGATTCCCGATTGATATGTTGTAGGTCGTACCTTGACTAAATCGGAATTGCGATGTGGAACAAAAGCATAAAGTATGGAATTGAAGAATAAGATAGTGGTAGTTACCGGAGCCGGTAGCGGAATAGGTGCGGCAACCGCTACCCTTATGGCGGCAAATGGGGCAATGGTAGTGGTAACGGACATTGACTTTCAAGGTGCCCAAAAGGTTGTGGACAACATTAGAAAAAAGGGCGGTAAGGCCTCGGCGTTTAAGGTTGATGTTACCCGCTTTGAGGAAGTAACATCGCTCATTGATACGGTCGTCAAGGATCATGGTGCCTTGGACATTGTGGTGAACAATGCCGGTATTGGGGGCAAGAAACAAGAAAAGACGGCCGAGCACACCTTAGAAGATTGGCATGCTGTTATTGCGGTTAATCAAACTGGGGTGTTCCACTGTATGAAGGTAGCCTTGGGGCATATGGTAAAGCAAGGGTATGGGAACATCGTTAATGTTGCTTCCCTGGCCGGGCTAATACCCTCCGGAAATAACCTTTCGTATAGTGCAAGTAAATTTGCCGTGGTCGGCATGACCAAATCGGCAGCACTGGAATATGGGCGAAAAAACATACGCATCAATGCAGTTTGCCCAGGATACACCCATTCACCCCTATTGGATAGATTGCTGTCCAGTCGCCCGGACATGGGAAATAGATTAAAGTCCATGATTCCCATGGACCGCTTTGGCAAAGCGGAGGAAATTGCGGAAGCCATTATCTGGCTCACCTCTGACAAATCAAAGTATGTCACGGGCCAGACCATAACCTTGGATGGAGGTATATCCTTGTAATAACACAACGTTCCTTGTCATGAATACAATACGAATAACCAAAAAATCGGAGTATACCCTGGTACAAATGCATCATGGCAAGGTAAATGCCATTGATTTAGAGATGGTTCAAGAGTTACGTCAAGTATTTCGTGAAATTGAAAATGACGAAGGGACCAAGGGGGTAATTCTGAGTGGACAACCGCATTATTTTTCTGCAGGCCTGGATTTGATACAGTTGTTTCACTACAACAAGGCCCAGATTACGGATTTCTTTGGTGCCTTCGGAGCCCTTTATGTTGAACTGGTACAGTTTGCAAAACCCTTTATTTCTGGGATTACCGGCCATGCCCCGGCTGGTGGATGCGTACTGGCCGTGACCAGCGATAATCGATATATGGCCCAAGGAGAGCCTTACCGAATAGGCCTAAACGAAGTTGCGGTAAACATCCAAATCTCCCAAAACCTAACGGAGGCCTATGCATTCTGGATGGGCCCGGGATTGGCCCATCGCTATATCTTGGAGGGGAAACTGCTCACCGGTGCCGAAGCGGTATCGGCGGGCTTGGTAGATGAACTGGTTCCCTTGGATCAGGTCGTGGGCCGGGCGGAAATTACCATGCAACATTATCTACAGGCCGATCAGGAAATTTGGGTAAACACCAAAAAGAGCGTCCGTAAACACTGGCTTAAGAGACTTGATCGGGACGGAAAGGATGCATTAAGGGAAGCCGAAGTGCTATGGTGGAAACCCGAAATTAGGGCCAAGATGGAAGCCTATATAACCGAATTTTCGAATAAAAAGAAAGCCTAAAGAATGAATAAACAACTGCTATTTGTAAAAAGACCAACGGGGAAGGCCGATGCCTCCACTTGGAAATTGGTCGACCAACCCATCCCTGAAATAGGTGAAGGCGAAATTTTAATAAAACAACACTATGTTTCCCTGGATCCTGCAATGCGAGGCTGGATGAACGATGCAAAATCCTATATCGCCCCAATGGAAATTGGTTCTGTGATGCGCGCCGGGAGCGTAGGGGAGGTCGTTGCGGCTAAGGGCCACCCGAAGTTTAAAGTGGGCGATTTTGTTTCTGGCCTTGGCGGGGTACAGCAATATGTGGTTTCCGATGGTGTCGGCTACCATGCCGTGGATCCCAAATTAGCTTCCCTGCCCACCTATCTCGGAGCCCTGGGAATGCCTGGAATGACGGCGTACTTCGGTATTTTGGAGGTAGGTAAGATCAACGCGGGGGACGTTGTAGTGGTTTCCGGTGCGGCAGGGGCCGTGGGGGGTATTGTTGGGCAGATTGCCAAAATAAAAGGATGTACCGTCATCGGGATTGCAGGTGGCCCTGCCAAATGCACATACCTTGTGGAAGAGTTGGGTTTTGACGCGGCAATAGACTATAAAAACGAAGACGTTCACGAAAGATTGAGGCAAGAAACTCCAAAAGGACTGGATGTATATTTTGATAATGTGGGTGGGGATATCCTGGATATGGCCTTGGGTAGGCTAAGACGTAAGGCCAGGGTGGTTATTTGTGGTGCAATTTCGCAATACAATACAAAAACGGGCATAAAGGGACCAAGCAATTACCTGTCCTTGTTGGTTAACCGTGCCACAATGCAAGGAATGATTGTGTTCGATTGGGCCAGTAGGTACGGGGAAGCGGCCCAAGAAATGGGTAGTTGGATGGCCCAGGGAAAGTTAAGAAGCAAAGAGGCGGTGTATGAGGGAATTGCGAGTTTTCCGGAAACCTTTGACCGTTTGTTTTCCGGAAAAAAGATGGGCAAATTGGTGCTAAAGGTAATTGAAGACTAAGAACGGATGAAAGCAATACGATGTAAGGCATACGGGCCACCATCCTCCCTGGTGCTGGAAGAACTGGAAAGCCTACAACCGGGGGCACAGGATGTGGTAGTGCAGGTTAGGGCATGTGGACTAAACTTTCCGGATACCCTTATAATTCAAGGACTGTATCAATTTAAGCCAGAGCTTCCCTTTACGCCGGGCAGTGATATTGCCGGAGTGGTCAAAGAAGTTGGGGAAAAGGTAAAACACTTGAAGAAAGGGGACGAAGTCTTCGGTTTTGTTGCCTATGGCGCCCTGGCCGAAGAAGTTATTGTACCTGCTAACACCTGCTTTCTAAAACCGGAAAAAATGGATTACCCGGTAGCCGCTTCTTTTATGATGGCCTATGGTACTTCCTACCATGCCCTGCAGGATCGCGGCATGCTAAAAAAAGGCGAGACTTTGTTGGTATTGGGAGCCTCGGGAGGGGTAGGACTGGCAGCTGTGGAACTTGGTAAACTAATGGGCGCAAAAGTCATTGCCGCTGCTTCCACCGATGAAAAATTGGCCCTTTGCCAGGAATACGGGGCAGATAAGTGTATCAATTATACCAAAGAAGACCTGAAGGCTACCATTAAGGCATTAACGGACGGCAAGGGGGCCGATGTGATCTTTGATCCCGTGGGCGGTAGTTTTTCTGAGGCCGCATTTCGGGGAATAGCTTGGAAGGGCAGGTTCTTGGTGGTTGGGTTTGCCGCAGGGACCATCCCCAAGATCCCATTGAACCTCCCACTGCTAAAAGGGGCCTCCCTTGTTGGGGTATTTTGGGGCAGTTTTGCCCTGGGCAACCCCGGAGCCAATATGGCCAATACCAAAACCTTGATGCAATGGTATGGCGCGGGCAAACTTAAGCCCCATATTCATAAGGTCTATGATTTGGAAGATACTCCAATTGCGCTACAGGAGATGATGGAGCGAAAGGTGAAGGGCAAATTGGTAGTGCGGATATAGATCGAAATAAAGGACAGTTTTATAAATCTTAATATACTTTTTCAATGCGACTAAAAGACAAAATTGCCATAGTAACAGGTGGTTCAAGAGGCATCGGGCAGGCCGTTGCCGAACTCTTTGCCCAAGAAGGGGCGATTGTAGTTATCCTAGATCTATTACCTGAAGGGCGGGAAGTAGCCAATGGCATCACGGCAAAGGGCGGCAAAGCCGAGTACCATACCATTTCCGTAACGGACAAAACGGCCGTGGAAGTACTCTTTGGGCAAATCAACGAGCGTTATGGGAAAATTGATATTTTGATCAATAATGCCGGTATTACGCGGGACCGGACCCTCGAAAAAATGAGTGAGGAGGAATGGGATGCCGTTATCCAGGTAAACTTGAAGGGCGTTTTTATATGTGCCCAAGCCGTTTTGCCCTATATGAAAGCGAACAAATACGGAAGAATTGTGAGTGCCGCCTCCAATGTGGGTCTGCGCGGGAATTTTGGACAGACCAATTATGCTGCGACCAAAGCCGGAGTCATTGCCATGGCCAAAACTTGGACCGTAGAGTTTGGAAAACACGGGATTACCTCCAATGCCATTGCTCCTGGATTTACCATGACCGACATGGTGAAACAAATTCCGGAACAGCACTTTGAGGCCATAAAAGCGAGTATCCCACTTAAAACGGTGGCACAACCTATAGACATTGCCTATGGCTATTTGTATTTGGCCTCGGACGAGGCGCGATTTGTCTCTGGAATTTGTTTAACGATAGATGGGGGAACTTCACGATGATGGAAGATAAGGCCAAATTGGAGCTAGAGAATTTTGAAGCATTTAGGAAGATGGAGGGTATGCCGCTTCCCTTAGGGGATTGGCTGGCGATACGCCAGGAAATGATACATGATTTTGCCAAGGCAACCATGGATTTCCAATGGATTCATATCGATGTGGAAAAGGCAAAAAAGCTATCCCCTTTTAAAAAGCCCGTGGCCCATGGCTTTATGTCCGTTTCCCTGCTTTCCAAGTTATTGGGAGACGTTCTTCGCGTAAAATCGGTAGTAATGGGGGTGAACTACGGTCTAAATAAAGTGCGTTTTCCTAATCCAGTGCTCGTAGATGATCGGGTTCGGCTGGCAGCGAGTGTTGAAAAACTGGAGGATTATGGCGATACCGGCCTAAAGATAACCTGGAACTGCGTTGTGGAGATCGAGAATAAGGAAAAGCCTGCTTGTGTGGCCGAATTTATTAGCTTGATGTTTGAATAATGATAGGGTTAAGGGTTAAGGAGTTATTCCAGGTCTTGGATCATCTCCACTAGGGCGTTGTATATAAACGGACCGGTCTCCGGGCCTAGGGAATTCTCTTCCCCATAGGTGTCGCCCGCATCGTTATAGAGATAGGGTTTCCCTGTATCCCATTCGCTTTTGGGAATTATATATCCGATCTCATCATTTGACAGTCCTATGTAAAACTTGTATTTATCCCGGATTACATCCTGGATCGGAGGCACTTCCAAGGGCTGAATGTTGAACTCCCGCCCTTCAGGGGCCTCCACACCGCCATAAATGATCTCGGGATAAATCTCCCCGGGAATACTTAAAAATAGTGCAGGTCCTATTCGGATCGCCCCAACCTCGGTTCGAACCTTAAAATATTCGGGCATGCCCAGTTTTATTAAGCCAATGCCACTGGCGATTTTAAAAGTGGTGTTGTCCAAATCCGGAAATACCGTTTTTGCCCGTACCGAAATACTCGATTGATTTACGGTGTCCCCTTGGGTTCTCAGCGCCTCTAAAGACATTAATGCGATTTGATCTCCCAAGGCCTTGGTCTTCTCAAAAGAGGGTTCACTATAGGCCTCCCCGGTAAAGGGGTCGGCAATGGAAATGGAGGGATGAGGTGCCATAAGACCGCCAATGACCCCATTGAAGTAAAGGGCGATGCCCCCTAGGCCGTCCACCCTTTTTTTAGCCCCTTGATAAACACCCTTTTCCACTGCCTCCCGTACATAATGTGGAAAATCCGAACTGATCAATAGGTTTTGGTTCCAAAGGGTTTCCGGATGGTTGGACCAGTTGATAAGTGTACCTAAAGTGTTCTCGTTTTCGGCATCCAATACTTGCATCAGGTGGATGCCAGGGGCTTTTACGATCGGTTTTCGGGTATCCTTCATCAATATGGAATCTTTTCCCGATAGGTCCTCCGCAAATACTAACCTTGCAGGACGTAGGTTTTTAGCCGCTTCCACCACCGCTTCCACAGTCTGGTTCTTTACGTATTCCATCATTTCCGGGTGTACCCCCGAACTAAAGATACCTTCGCCCCAAATGCCTACCAAATCATTGCTTTCATGGGTATGGGTGGCGGATAGGAGGGTATAATCGATGCCCAACTCCTCAGGGATGCGGTTTCTGATATCGATAACATCCCCGTTCAAAAACCCAATGGCGTCCATAGATATTAAGGCAATACGACTTTGGCCGTCGTCCAAGACCATTACTCGGGACCATACGTCGTCGTGTACGCCCTGTGCGGGTTTGGCGTTGCTCATCCCGGCGATCCAAAACGCATCGAATTCCCCATTGCCATTGTTGTCGTTGTAGGTATCGCCCATGTCCGGGTCGTACTTGTTGTTCCCATCGGCATCGTTCCAGGTATCAATAATGGTAGGGGTAATGGGCTTTTTTGCAAATCCCGCCCGTATAGGGCTTGGGGTATTGTTTTCGATTTTTACATCAATGGCGTAATCCGGATGGCGATCTCGCCAGTTGTACATCAGTATGCAAATTACAACTAAGATCGCCAAGAGAATAAACAACCCCAACCCTTTAAAAAATCGTTTCATGTGCTATTTCGTTTATAATCTTAAATGCGTAAGTGCGTTGGCCAATTTAAAGTTCAGTTCCATGAGGTAGTCTCCCATACTGGGGCCGTACCACCCCATCAATTGCGCTTCATAGGTGTCATAATAGTAATATTTTTGGGGTACGATGTACCCCAGATACTGTCCGTTAAAACTGGTTAAGGCCGAGTGGTATCCTGCCAATTCCAAGGCATTCTTTAGATCCAATCCATATTCCCCGCTCAATTCATAGGGTACAGCGATCCAAACAAGATCGTTCAGTCGAATGCCTTGTAAAGGAATGGATTTCATTGGGGTAAGCAGCTTTTGGCCTGCCCAAGGAGCAAGCCGAAGCCCCTCCGAAACATAGAAGGCCTGTAGTTCAGGAATTTCCAATTCCGTGTATATGGCCGTTAAGTCTACCAGGGAGTCGTATTGCATTTTGGGAAGGACGGCCCGCGCAGAGTCGGCAAGTGTCTCTCCAACATATTTGGATTTCTCGAACTTTTTGCCAGTGCTTTGATAGGAATGGCTACCCACTGTACCGGCAAAGAATAAGGCCATATCCACCCCATTGGCCTCCAAACTTCGTTGAAAATACCCCGGGTAGTCCCCGCTGAATTTATCGTTCCAGGCCCCAAGAGTAGTAGCATGTGCACCAAAAATACCGATTACGGCCTGCTTGCCACTTTCCTGGGTAAAACTGACTATATCCATTTTATCATTTAATCTCCCGGTTTCCCCTATAATCCGATTTCGAATTACGTGTGGGATTTTGACATAGCCCGTGGCAAATTTCGAAGGTTTTTTGTCCTTTCGGGCCTCGCGGATCAGTCGTACAAATTGTTTGCTTAACCAGGTCAGGACCTCCGGTTGGAATTCGCCCATAAATTGCTCCCCAACAAATCCGGGGACACAGTTGCCAATACTGGCATGGGTGTGCGTAGCACCAAAAATTAGTTGCTCCCGACGAATTTCCCCTTCCAGTTCGGCAACCACCTGTACAACAATCTGTTCCGATATAAGAACCAGATCGGCACTTAAAAAAACCAGTTCCTGGTCACCTACCTCAATGGCAATGGCCTTGGCAAAGAGCGAATCATGGATTCCCGTGGCTATTTGCCCATCGCCATAACCGGCCATTTTAATGGCCCTGAATGTGCTCTGTTCAGTGCTGGAACTAGTCTCTGCTATGTTCGGGGTAATGTTGACTCGGGCAAAACCGGCCAAAAGTGCCCCTTTCGCCGTAATGGCGTTTTCCACGGCCTCATCCATTTTTGCAATGGAATGGATGTAGTAAGTACTTTCAAAATAGGGGTCGGTGGCAATCCGTTGTGTTAAAAAATAGAAAAGGAGGGCCAGTAGAATAAAGAGCACCGCAAGTACCCTTGCAAGTCGTCGCTGCCATCTTTTGGTACGCATTTATGGAATTTTTGTGGGATCTATGACCACATATTTTACGGTCTTCCGATTCCAGGTATAGACCAAATGTAACTTGCCATCTTCCGCTTGGATAATGGTAGGATACGAGTACTCCTCACCTTCATTATCCGTGGTCTCCCGCAACGGCTCCAGTTCGATAACACGATTCCAGTTTTTTCCATCTTTGGAAATCCCTAAAACCAGGGGAACCCGATCGCCCCAATTTTTATCCGTAGGATTGTATATCAAAACGTGGCCTCCATCCCTTAGGGTAGCCCCATCGATGCCCGAATTGGGATTGGGCAATGCCGTGGCCGTCATTTCACTCCAGGTATCTCCACCATCCTCGGACCAGTTCTGCGTTACTACATTGTTTTTCGTGCGACTCAACAGTTGCAATTTTCCATTTCCGTGGTTCAATACCACGGGCTGAATGGCGCCAAATTCCCCAGGATTGTTCAATGGCCCAATTTTGGTCCAGGTCTGCACACTGTCCAAACTCTTTTCAATGTGAATGGTCCAATCCCCGGAAGTAGTTTCATTGCTGGATGGGGAAATAATGGTACCGTTCTCCAATTGTATAGGCTGATTTTTTATAGGGCCCAGAATACCGTCCGGCAATCGAACAGGATTTGACCAGGTGTTGCCATCATCCTTGGAAGTTATGTAGAGTCCCCACCATTCTTGCGGACTGGGCCCCACTTTATAAAATAGATAAAGGGGCCCACCCTTGGGTTTGAATAACACCGGGTTCCAACAGGGATGTCGCGTATTGTCCTTTTGGACACCGTTTGCCACTTCCACAGGGGTAGACCAGGAGCCGTTGGTGTTCCGGGATACCCAAATTACCACATCCTTGTTCTTTTCCTTCGTGCCTCCAAACCAGGAGGCAATTATGGTACCATTACTAATTTCAACGGTAGAGGCATGGCATTCTGGAGTGGGGGCATCGCTTATTTCATAGATGAATTCCTGGGTTACAACGGCCGGATGATCGGTTGAGATCTTTGGAGGTAACGAAGCGCTACTGTCCTTCACGGTCTCTTTACAACCAAGGAGAAAAACAACGATTAAAAGAAGCGAAAATTTCATGGGCTACCATTTTTATTGGGCCTTTCGGCACTAATCTTTTGGAATATACTTTTTAAAAAACTGATCCATATGGTATTGGGCGTAGGCATTTACCTTTACCGATGCATCCATGGTATGGGGCCAACCTTCCAATTTATGGTAATAGGAAGGTACTCGCATTTCCTTTAGTCTTTGATGAAGCCGATCCGATTGTTCAACCGGTACAAGCTCATCCAAAGTACCGTGAAACGTCATGGTGGGTAGGGCCATTTTTGTGATAAACCGAATGGGTGAGGCGGCCTCGTAGCGCTCAGGAGCTTCTTGTTGACTCTTGCCGATAAAATATTCCACCGTTGGTTTGTCCTTTTCGGCTACTTCGGTCAAATCAGAAGGGCCGTAGAAGTTAACAAGGGCTTGTACCCCGGAGGAATATCCATCCATATTGGATGTCGTATCGGTAGCGTGGGTATAGGCATTCATCATGGCAAGATGCCCCCCGGCAGATCCTCCCACCAGCGCTACTTTTTCGGGATCGATACGGAACTCGTCCGCATGTTGCTTTAGCCATACCACGGCATCCTGTACATCCAACACTTGTGCGGGGAATTTGGCCACCCCGGCAAGCCTATATTGAACAGTGGCCGTAACATATCCCTTTTCGGCATAGCTGGTCAGATAGACCAGATAGTCATGCTTATCCCCCTTTTTCC
>JBCCZF010000056.1:0-9691 GCA_039188035.1 Bacteroidota bacterium
ATTAATTTTCTACATTTAAAGCGGTTCCCCAAAATAGGGGGTTGCAGTATCGGTACGGAAAAACGAGCTCCATTCTTTTGATCGGTTTAAACGTTTTCCGGTCGATTTGGGAAAGGCCCAAGAACACAATTTTAATGATACGGACATAATTTTATCCCTTTGGATTTGGGAAAGGGATTGATCAAAAAATGATATGGGTTCCTCAATGAATTATGGTTTTTTGCATAGTTCAAAAATCAAAAAGTTTAAACAAAAGAAACATTCCTTAATATGAAAAGAAGGCATTTCGTGCAGCAGGGCTCACAGGCGGGGCTTGCATTATCCTTAGTTGGGCTTGCGGCCTGCAAACAGAAAAAAACCAAGGAACCCCAAAAAGTTGAAAAAGATATGAACGAGGAGGAAGTGCCCCCATTTTTTAAACTGTCTTTGGCCCAATGGTCCATTCACAGAATGATACGCGAGGACGGACTTGACCCCTATCGTTTTGCGGAACTGGCCAAGAAATGGGGTTTTACGGGAATAGAATACGTAAATCAATTGTACAATAAGGAATTGGAGGCAGCAAAGTACTCGGATTCGGCCATGGCCAATTTTGTGGACAAGTGCAACGCCGAGGCGAAAAGAAATGGTTTGCAAAACGTTCTTATTATGATCGATGGCGAAGGCGGAATGGCCGTACCCAAAGCTGCAGATCGAAAACAGACTGTGGAGAACCATTACAAATGGGTAGAGGCGGCCCAGGCCATGGGTTGCGGGGCCATTCGGGTAAATCTCTATGGGTCGGACGACCCCAAAATTTGGAAGGAGGCCTCGGTAGATTCGCTTACCCAATTGAGTACCTACGCCAAGGATAAAAATATCAATGTTGTCGTGGAAAACCATGGAGGGCTATCGTCCAATGGTGCCATGGTCGCCGACGTGATGAAAACGGTAAACCTGCCCAATTGTGGTACATTACCGGATTTTGGCAACTTTTGTATTACCCGCGGCGATTCCGGATGTGCCGATATGTACGATATCTATAAAGGGGTTACCGAAATGATGCCCTATGCCAAGGCGGTGAGTGCCAAATCCCATGATTTTGATGCACAGGGCAATGAAACGGAAATAGATTACGCCAAGATGCTCCAAATCGTGAAGGAGGCCGGGTATGCCGGATTTATAGGGGTGGAATACGAAGGCGGTGGACTGAGCGAGGAAGCCGGCATACTCGCCACGAAAGAATTAATGTTGAAAGCGGCGAAAACCCTTGGGTGAAGCCATAGTGAGCGGATAGATGAAAGTTTTTTTTAACCAGCTTTTTGACTATAATTTTTACTGCAATCGAAAGCTCATAGAAACCTGTAATTCCCTGGAGAACCTACCTGAAAAAAGCAAGGAGTTGTTTAGCCATATCCTTAATGCCCATCACATTTGGAACGCCCGGCTTCTTGGAAAAAAATCGGAATACAAGGTTTGGCAATTACACGATTCCAAGGACTGGGAAGACATCCATTATGAAAACCAGCGCAGTTCCTTTGAGATTACAACACATACGGACGACTTTGAAAAACGGATCGACTACCAAAATTCGGAAGGCCGTCTCTATACCAATACCGTGAAGGATATCCTTTTTCATGTCATAAATCATTCTGAACATCATCGCGGTCAGATAGCGATGGATTTTAGAACGAACGATCTTGAACCCCTTTCCCTGGATTATATCCATTACAAACGATAGCATTCTGCCGCATGAAATCCTGGGTTCGTTTCCAATTGTCCCTTATGATGTTCTTGGAATTCTTCATTTGGGGAGGGTGGTTCGTTACCTTGGGCTCGTTTTTGGGCCATAACCTAAAGGCCACAGGAGGAGAATCGGCCATGGCCTTTTCCACCCAATCGTGGGGAGCTATAATCGCTCCTTTTATCATAGGTCTGATCGCCGATCGCTATTTTAACGCTGAAAAGATCCTTGGCCTATTGCACTGCATTGGGGCGGTACTCCTATATCAAATGGCACAGGCCACCCAATTTGATGTGTTTTACCCTTATGTTTTTGGGTATATGGTTCTTTATATGCCTACCTTGGCATTGGTGAACTCGGTATCGTTCAGGCAAATGACCGATCCGGGCACGCAGTTTCCCTTGGTTCGGGTATTCGGGACCTTGGGCTGGATTGCTGCCGGAGGGGTGATCAGTCTGGTTTTTAAATGGGATGCGATCGAGAATATTGCACAGGGAGCCTTGTCCAATACCTTTAAAATGGTAGCCCTTGCCTCGGCCCTTATGGGGCTGTTCAGTTTTACATTGCCCAAGACGCCGCCCCGGATGGATCGCAAAGCCAAGGTGAGCGTTTCCGAAATCCTGGGACTGGATGCCTTTCGGTTACTGAGGGACAGAAATTTCTTGACCTTTTTTCTTTCCTCGATCTTAATTTGTATCCCTTTGGCTTTTTATTATCAGAACATCAGCTTGTTTCTTACCGAGTACAAGGTGGAGAATTCTACCCTCTGGGCTGCAATGGGACAGGTGTCCGAGGTATTGTTTATGTTGCTATTGCCCATTTTCTTTAAGCGCTTCGGTTTTAAGAAGACCATACTTTTAGGAATGTTGGCCTGGGCGTTTCGCTACCTGCTCTTCGCTTTTGGCGATGCGGACGGACGCTTTTTTATGTTCGTCTTGGGTATTGCCCTGCACGGCATCTGTTATGATTTTTTCTTTGTCTCCGGTCAGATTTACACGGATAGCAAAGCCGGGCCCAAGACCCAAAGTGCGGCACAGGGGCTCATTACCCTGGCCACCTATGGTTTGGGTATGCTTATTGGTTTTTGGGTCGCGGGCAAGATTACGGATACCTATCTGGTTACGGAAAACGTTCATGAATGGGGAAGCATTTGGTTATATCCCGCAAGCTTCGCCCTAGTGGTGTTTTTTCTTTTCCTTTTTTTCTTCAAGAAAGAAAGGATTGCCTATAAAACCAGTTCATAGATAATTCATATATTCAACCCTTAGAACTCTTCTTGAGTTGTTAATCAACAATTAAAAAGTTTTACCATTATGCCAAAAAAGATACGGTTAGGAATTTTGGGCGGCGGCGGCGACTCGCTTATCGGAGTATTGCATCGCGTAGCGTCCCATATCAATGATAACTACAGCATTGTTGCCGCGGTCTTCAATCCCAATTTTGAGGAAAACCTGGGTTTTGCCAAGGAAATAGACGTTCCCACAGATCGTATATACAAAGATTTTGATGCTTTTATCGAGGGGGAAATGAAGTTGCCGGAAGATCAGCGCGTGCAGGTATGTTCCGTGCAGACTCCGAATTTTCTGCATTTTCCCATGGCGAAGGCCTTATTGGACAATGGATTCCACGTTATCTGCGAAAAGCCCATGACCACTACCCTGGAGGAGGCCAAAATCTTACAGGAAGCACATCAAAAGGCGGGTACCGTGTTCGCCCTTACCCATACCTATACGGGGTATCCTATGGTGCGACAGATGCGGGAGATGATTAAATCGGGGGCCTTGGGCAAGATCCATAAAGTGGATGCACGGTATTACCAAGGGTGGATCAATCCCATAATCCACGATAAGGAAAAACGTTCCTCGGTCTGGCGATTGGATCCGAAAAAGGCCGGGATAAGTTCCTGCATGGGCGATATTGGGGTACATGCCTTTAATATGTTGGAGTACACCACTGGGCTTAAGGTAAAATCACTGCTCTGTGATTTCAATTACCTCTACGAGGACAATGTCATGGACGTGGACGGTACGGTACTTGTTCGTATGGGAGACCACGTAAAAGGGGTTGTCCGCGGCAGTCAGGTGGCCACGGGGGAGGAAAACGGATTGGCAATTGCCATTTATGGGGAAAAGGCCGCATTTCGCTGGGAGCAGGAAAGGCCCAACTTCCTGTATATGATGAGCGATACCGAACCCACCAAGATATACAAGCCCGGGCACGCCTATAATTCCGAACTGTCCTTGGATGGGACCAAACTACCACCGGGGCACCCCGAAGGCATCTTTGATTCCATGGCCAATATTTATTTAGGCGCGGCCAGGGCCATCCGCGGGGAAAGCTATAACGATGGGGAATTCCCGACCATGTTGGATGGGGTACGCGGCATGAATTTTATCGAGGCCACCGTGGAATCACATAAAGGGGGAAATGTTTGGGTGGACATGGAGGGGTAACAAACCGCATTTGGGTTTGGAAACCTAATAGATGGCATAATTAAGATAGGCCCATTGATTTAAAACCTTTGGGCCTATTTTGGTACTATTCCTAAACAAAAGTACTGCCCTTCAAAAGACCTTTTCAAATTCCTGGCATACCACAATCATACTTTCCCTGGGCACTCGGCCAAAAGCGTCCAGTTCCCGGGTGAAAAAATCCCAATAGATGGTTTTCCAGTGCTTCAGTGATTTGTCGCCTTCGCCTTCGCGTTGGGCATATTCCGCATCGATACTAAAAAAGGGTTTTAATACCACTTTAGTGAGCCGTATAATGCATTTTGCTTGGCCTTCCCAATTGGTGACGACTATAAATTCCCCGGTTTTGGGAAGGGATTCCTTTCTGTATTGAAGGCCCAAAAGGGAATTGGTGCACGCCCGTTTTATCCCTTTTTTCAACAAGGGTATACAGGAATCCGCATGCTCCTGGGTATCCCAGAAATGGATGACCCTGGGGGCGTCTACAAAGGCATATTCCAAATGGGCGTCCAAATAATCTCCCCACATATTGCGGGCCGAGGCATTTTCCATGAGGTTGGGTTTCAATAAATAAAATTGGGCTATTCAAGCCCTTCACTAGATTTTGGTTATTTCTTTAACGTTTTTACCTACTTTTTATTGAACGTGTTTACAGCAATTGGCAAAGGAACACTCGGGATTTTTTAAAAATAGGGTTTGGATGCCCCTATTGGCCCAACCATCTATAATTCCGATGCCCATACCAAAAAGGTTATCGGCTTTAATCGGATTCCTGTTCGATTTCTTAGCATTAATTCTGATGGTTTTCCTATATTTAGGAATTCCGAAAAACTAGGACATTCCATGGTGTTTGCATAACTAAATATAGGACTTATTCCAAATACAACCTTAAAAATAGATGTATCACCACAAATCAAACAGAAGAGCATACGTATGAAGACCATTAAAGGACCTGCCGTTTTTTTGGCACAGTTTGTAGACAGCAAAGCCCCGTTTAATTCCCTGGACGGCATGTGCAAATGGGCCGCGGATTTGGGTTACAAGGGAATCCAGATTCCTACTTGGGAAAGCTTTTTGATCGATTTAGATCAGGCCGCCGAAAGCCAGACCTATTGCGATGAACTTAAGGGCAAGGTAAACTCCTATGGTTTGGAGATTACGGAACTGTCGACCCATTTACAGGGACAGCTGGTGGCGGTACATCCCGCCTATGACCTAATGTTCGATAACTTTGCACCGGATGTGGTGAAGAACAATCCCAAGGCCCGTACCGAATGGGCCGTAGGGGTCATGAAAAAGGCCGCTACCGCAAGTCGCAGATTGGGAATCAAGGCACACGCCACTTTTTCTGGGGCCCTGCTTTGGCATACCTGGCATCCCTGGCCGCAAAGGCCTCCTGGATTGGTAGAATTAGGTTTTGAGGAATTGGCCAAGCGCTGGATGCCCATCCTAGATCATTTTGATGCGGAAGGCGTAGATGTCTGTTATGAGATACATCCGGGGGAAGACCTTCATGACGGGGATACTTTTGAGCGTTTCCTAAAGGCCACGGGGAACCATAAAAGGGTTAATATCCTTTACGATCCCAGCCACTTTGTGTTGCAGCAACTGGATTATATCGAGTACATCGATTTTTACCACGAGTTTATAAAATCCTTCCATGTCAAGGATTCCGAATTTAATCCCACCGGGAAAAAGGGAGCTTTTGGTGGATATAACGATTGGGGCGATCGCGCGGGAAGATATCGTTCCTTGGGAGATGGCCAAATCGATTTTAAGACCATCTTTTCCAAACTTACCCAATACGGTTGTGATGTTTGGGCGGTCATGGAATGGGAATGCTGCATAAAAAGTCCGGAGCAGGGTGCTCGGGAAGGTGCCGTGTTTATCCAAGACCATATTATTGAGGCCACAGAGAAGACCTTTGACGATTTTGCCGGGGGCGATATTGATAGGGATATGCTAAAGAAAATATTGGGAATATGAAAGGAGGATACAAAAAGGGTGTTGTTCTTTTAATAGCGGCATCCTTAGTTTTTATCGCTTGTAAGGACAAGAACAAGAACCAGAAACAGGAAAAAATGGAAATGGCCAAAGAGGCCGTCCAGGCCCCCATGAAAGAAGTTCAAGGGGAATGGACGATTCTTTTTGACGGCAATTCTTTTGATGGTTGGCACGAGTACGCCAAGGAAGGGGTCTCGGAGAATTGGAAATTGGAGGATGGTGCCATGGTGTTTTACCCACCCGAGGATCGAAAAAAGGGGGATATCCATGATATCGTTACCGACGAGGAATTTACGGACTTTGAGCTTTCCTTGGAATGGAAGATTTCCGAAGCGGGTAATAGCGGCTTTTTTTGGGGTATAAAGGAAGTGGCATCGGTTAAAAAACCCTACCATACAGGCCCGGAGATACAGGTCTTGGACAATGATAAACATCCGGACGGGAAAAACGGGACAAGTCACCAGGCCGGAGCACTCTACGATATGGTATCACCTTCCAAGGATGTTACCATGCCCGTTGGTGAATGGAATACCATGGTAATCCGGGTAGATCATAAAACCAATACGGGAAATGTGCACTTGAACGGTACAAAAATTACGGAGTTTCCGGTGAGCAATGCGGAATGGGATACTATGGTCTCAAGATCCAAGTTTGCGGATTGGGAGCACTTCGGCAAATACGCCACTGGAAAAATAGGCTTACAGGATCATGGCGATATTGTGGCCTACAAGAACATCAAGATAAGGGAACTTTAGATTAGGGAAGAGATCTTGGAGTTAATGCCCCAAGGGCAAATGCCGGAATTAATAGAAATTGAACAATATTTATGAAAAGCACAGTTGTATGTATAGCTTTACTCTCCGCCGGTTTGGTGCTGGCGCAGGAGCGCATTAAAGAAGACACCAAGGGGGTTTTGGTGGATGGGGTGATCGTTCATCCCGAATATGGTGGGCCAGAGCCTACAAAGCCCGAAGCCACGGAATTTTATGAGCCTGAAGTGCCCAAGGTGGCCCCTGGGACGCAGGGCGGTCCCCCCAGTGACGCTATTGTTCTTTTTGATGGTACCAGTTTGGACGGCTGGGTTTTGGCCAAGGATACAACCTCCCCGGCACAATGGCATTTGAACGATGATGGAAGCATGACCGTTGCGGATAAAACAGGGAACATACGAACCAAACAGGAGTTTGGCGATGTGCAGTTACATATAGAATGGCGATCGCCCGCAGAAGTACAACGTAGCGGTCAAAATCGTGGCAATAGTGGCATTTATCTCAATGGGATGTATGAAGTACAGGTACTGGATCAGAATGACAACCCCACCTATGTCAACGGTCAGGTGGGATCGATCTATAAACAGCATACGCCTTTGGCCATGGCGTCGGTACCTAGTGGGGAATGGAATACCTATGATATCATCTACCATGCCCCCGAGTTCAATGAGGAAGGTAAAAAGACGAAGTCGGGAACTTTGACTGTTATCCACAATGGGGTGTTAGTCCAAGATCATGTGGAAATCAAGGGCACCACTCCTTACATTGGCTGGCCCAAAAATCCGGCCCATGGCAAAGGCCCCCTAATGTTGCAGGATCATGGGGACAATAGTCGTGTTAGTTATAGGAATATTTGGGTAAGGGAGCTGTAATGCATGAAACTTACTTGTTCTAGGCGGGCCTTCCGGTCATTTTGATTCTTCTATTTCATTCTCACGGCGCCATCTGAAATGGTACTAAATCATATCGGCGTGGTCGTGTTGGTATATTGGGGCCAGATGTCATTGCGTGGACATTTTTACAAAAACGCCGACCCCCGGGACAAACCTTGAATTTAGGTTACCTTTACACAAAAATATAGATATCCATATGATCAGATCCATGACCGGTTTTGGGAAGCATACCGTTCAGCTTCCAGCAAAGAAAATTACGGTGGAGCTAAAGTCGCTCAATAGTAAAAACCTGGATTTAAATGCTAGAATGCCCTCCGCCTATCGGGGAAAGGAGCTGGAACTACGCAAGATTATTGCCGGGGAATTGGTTCGGGGAAAGGTAGATTTTGGGCTTTATGTTGAGTATACCGGAGAGGAGACCTCTTCCCAGATAAACGCGGCGGTGATTCGGCAGTATATAAAACAATTATCCTCCATTGCCGAAGGAGATCCTGTTTTGCTTATGGATATGGCCTTGCGTTTACCGGACGCCTTAAAAACTGATAAGGACGATTTGGACGATGATGAGTTCAATACCATCCGTGCCACCTTGAAAGCGGCCATTGGGGAAGTGCAAAAATTTAGGGATCAGGAAGGACAAACCTTGGAAGAGGATTTTAAGCACCGTATCGAAAATCTGGAAAATCTGTTGGAGCGGGTAAGGCAAATGGATCCGGAGCGGCAATCGGCTATCAGGGAACGGTTGGATAAAGCCTTGGCAGATCTTGAAACGGAGGTAGATGCCAATCGCTTTGAACAGGAACTCATCTATTATCTGGAGAAATATGACATTACCGAGGAAAAGGTGCGGTTGTCCAACCATCTTGTGTATTTTTCCCAGACCTTGGGGTCGCCGGATTCCAATGGTAAAAAATTGGGCTTTATCTGCCAGGAAATCGGGAGGGAGATCAATACCATAGGATCCAAGGCCAACTATGCTCCCATGCAACAGGTTGTTGTACAAATGAAGGACGAACTGGAAAAAATCAAGGAACAGATGTTAAATGTGCTGTGAGCTATAGCAATGAATCAATATGAAAATGAAGCAATTGACCAACGTAGGGATTTCAATACGGTCTCTGGACCTTAACCTTAAATCACATACTTGAAACTAAGAAACCCGGAACCTGAAACCATGAACGAAGGAGGGAAACTACTCATATTTTCGGCCCCTTCCGGTAGCGGAAAAACCACCATTGTGCGCCATCTATTGGCACAGCCGGAGTTGAACCTGGCCTTTTCCGTCTCGGCCACCTCCCGACGCAGACGTGGTAAAGAAAGGGAAGGGGAGCATTACTATTTCATGACCGTCTCGGAGTTTAAGAAGCATATTAAAAACGAGGATTTTTTGGAATGGGAAGAAGTGTACCGCGATAATTTTTACGGCACCCTCAAGAGCGAAGTGGAACGCTTGTGGGCCGAGGGTAAGAATGTGATCTTTGATATAGATGTAGTGGGCGGGTTGCGTATCAAGAAAAAGTACCCGGAACGCACCCTTGCGGTATTTGTAAAGCCGCCAAGTGTGGATGAGCTTAAAATAAGGCTTAAAAAGCGTAGCACGGAGAGCGATGATAAGATTAATATGCGCATTGCCAAGGCCTCCGTGGAAATGGCCACCGCTCCCCAGTTTGATAGTATTATTAAGAACTATGACTTGGAGGTTGCCCTGGCAGAAGCGCACGAGCTGGTTTCCCATTTTGTAAGCACCACTACGTCTATATCAAAGATCACATTCTTACCCTCGGCCCACAAGCGTTCCACTTCGCTCTTGAGGGTGCCGTAAAAATTATC
>JBCCZF010000057.1:0-9624 GCA_039188035.1 Bacteroidota bacterium
AACCAAAAAAAAAAAAAAGTAAACACAATAATTTATTGTGTTTTGTTTAAGATATATTGTACATATCATAATTGAATTTTTATATGTTAAATAAATCTTATTTAATTACAATTTAATTTTTAAACATAATACAAATTCAAATTTTAGAACTATGAGCAGCAATTTTTTAAATTTAAATTTTATGAAAACTACTAGATTTTTTATCAATGCATTTGTATGTATTGCGCTTGCAACGACCTTTACATCATGTTCAGATGATGATGACAACCCGGAAGAGGTAAACGAAAATGAGTTTATCACCAATGTAAACTTGGTATTTACCAATGATGCGGATGCATCTGACATCGTTACTTTGGCCAATGCCGCTCCCAACGGACAGGATGGTCCTTTTACAAACACGGTGGTTGGAAGTTTCACCGCTGGAGAAACCTATTCACTATCCATCGGGATTTTAAACGGTGATGAAGATGTTATCGTAAGCGATATTATTCCTGAAGCGGATGAGCACTTCTTTTGGTTCAGGGTCAATGGTATAAACTTGACCATGACCAGGGATAGTGATGATGTTGCGGGTGTTGCCGATAGCAAATTAGGTTTTAACACTACTTGGGTAGCTGGCGATGCAAGTACCGGAAATGTACAAATTGCATTGATCCATCAACCAACAGGTGCCGACGATTCGGATGAATGGGGTACGGCGACCGGTGGTTCCGAAGATTTGAACATTACTTTTGAAGATGTTGAAATTGAGTAATCTTCCGTAAGAAATCAAAACACGGTTTTGAACTCCCACTCTGTTTTACATGGCAGACTGGGAGTTTTTTTGACCTAAATCGTTTATCGGTAAAGAAATCCTTGAGGAAGAATACGAACTCGTCTTGGGTTCACAAAATCTGCTGCAAAAACATCTTTTGTACCTATGCTTTGGCTTTTTCTTGTTCCGTAGCTTTGGCTATGCAACGCAAAAAAGCCTGCTCCTGAGCACAACCCGTCCGACCGGAACGGGCGGGAATCTTGTTTTTTCCCTAAATCCTGCGAACTCAAGACGAGTTCTACTACTTCGGAAAGCCGTAATTCATTCGGAAAGCGAATACCATTCAATACTCTTTAAGGGTCCCCTCCTCCCCTTTTCCTCAGGGGCGTAATAGGTGGATAGATAATCCAGGATTATGGGTTCTTGATCTCCCAAGTCCCACAGATTTTGCGTCTCCTGCATCCAACGAATCGTAGCCAGCCACCCTTCCCTTGTCATTCTATTCTGGGTAACCAGACGCGCGGAATGGCAGGTGGTACAATGCACTGTGGTCTCCTGCATGCCCGGGGCATCTACAAAACCGTTCAGGGAATCCGAAACTATTGTTCTCCTATCACCCTTTTTTTCAATACCATCCAAGTCCTTTAGGCCATATTCTCCCTTTTCATCCCCAAACCGATACAACAGGACGATTCCGGCAATGATGCATAATACACAGATCACAATAACCGCACGGTACAACTTGCGCGCCCATTTTCCATAGTTTTTTCGGCTATTGGGCATCTTCATACAAGCTTTACCGCGATTCTATGGCAGGCATTGTTCAAATAGCCCTTGGGATTCCAACCCGGCAACAACATGGGTTGCGACTTTCCCTGGCTGTCCGTGGCCCGGCACCATATCTCATAATATCCTTTTTTGGAAAATGGGATACGCGCTGAAAAACGTTGCCAAGCCAACCGGTTTGCCGGTTTTTCCAGGGTACATCCATTCCAACTGGCACCAAAATCCAAGGAATACTCCACCTGTTTCACCGCCAACTCCCCGGCCCAGGCATGGCCCCGGATGGCCAATGGGTTGCCCAAGGGAAGCATGGCCCCGGATTTGGGATAGGTTATCAGGGATTTTACGGGCATGGATTCGATAATGCACATATCCGCGTCCGGGACTTTGGTTCCCGGGGCCACGGGATTGCAGGGAACCCGGTAGGAACTCCCCCCCATTTTGGCACCATCGTGCACCTTATCCCGTATTTGAAGCCTGTTGATCCATTTCCCGGAGGCCGAGGCCGGCCAGCCGCCCGCTACCAAGCGCAGGGGATATCCGTGCACCAAGGGGATTTCCTTACCGTTCATTGCAAAAGCCAAAAGGGTTTCCGGCTGAAGGGCTTTGTCTATGGGCACCCCTCTGGAAATGGGTTCCTTTTCCGGGTCTCTGCTTAAATGTAGGTCTGCGGCATGATATCCCACGTATACCGCATTATCCCGTATGCCCACATCCTCCAAAACATCGCGCAGCCGAACCCCAGTCCATTCCGCGCAGGATACCGCGCCTACCGTCCATTGGTTGCCCTTGGCCGGTGGGTTGAACTCACTGCGTCCATTACCCCCGCATTCCAAGGTCAATTGGTAGGTGTGCTGGGCAAAACGCGATTTTAAATCCTGCAACGAGTACTTTTTAGGGCGACTTACCGATTCCCCATCAATTTGGAGCGACCAAGTGGTTGGATTTACATCCTCGGGGACCAATCCGTTATTCCGGATAAACATATACTTATTCGGGGTTACCGCATCATCCAACAAATGGGCCTGGGCCTCCATATTCCATGGCCTTTCGTTCAAAATGACCATTTGTTTGTCCTTGTCAAAAAGGGCGAAGGGGTCAGGATCTTGAAGTGCCAGGGGGATGTATCCCTCGGGAATATGGGCGCCAAAAACCAAATCACTTGCTACCACGCCCGTCATCGCGGTTAATGTTGCTTTTTTAATAAACCGTCTCCTTTGCATAATCGAATTCCACTATTGCATACCACCGCGCGCCGAACAACGCTCCAAGGTACCGCGAAAAAAACCTAAACCTACTTTACCTCAACAATCTTATCCTTTTGCCTTCCCTTTATGACATAGGTATACAACCACATAAGGGTAAAGGAAGGCACGATATCCAGACCTGGTATGATTTCCTCGATAAAACTGAACATTGCGGCGGCCTGCCCCACTTTCCCTTTGTACATACGCGTCATGAGCCATGCGGAAAGCGGAGCCCATATTATATCCGAGAAATCCCCAATCAAGGGAATTGCAAAAGAGAGCATACCCACAGCATCGAAAAGCAGACCCAAGAGCAGGTTATTGTATTTTTTTTCAGTAGTTCTTGACATATTTTACTAAATTATTCCATTTATTTCCCCTAAAGGAAAGCAATAAAAATGCCAGGTTTTACCTTAGGGTACGGAACCCTTGGTCTAGGAAAGATCCGAACTGATCAACTTCAAGAACTCATTTCGGGTTTCTTGATTTTTAAACGCTCCCCGAAAACCAGAGGTCGTAGTCACCGAGTTCTGCTTTTGAACCCCGCGCATCATCATACACATATGGGAAGCCTCTATAACCACGGCGACACCTTGTGGTTTTAGTGTATCATTGATACAATCCAAAATCTGTTCGGTAAGGCGTTCCTGCACCTGCAACCTCCGCGCAAAAACGTCCACGATACGGGGCAATTTGCTCAACCCTACGATATGACCGTTTGGGATGTAGGCAATATGGGCCTTTCCAAAAAAAGGAAGCATGTGATGCTCACAAAGGGAGTACACTTCAATATCCTTTACAATGACCATTTCATTATAGGATTCCTTGAACATGGCACTTTTTAGAATTTCTGCCGCATCTTGTTGATAGCCCTGAGTCAAGAATAGCATGGCCTTGGCGGCACGCTCCGGGGTTTTTAGAAGACCTTCCCGGTCCACATCCTCACCTATTTCGGAAATCATCTTTGAGAAGCGGTCCTTAACTTCATTCGTAACTTGCATATTATATTCTTCAAGACTTTGGTATAGCGCCATAACGGGGTTTATTTGTTCTACTAATCTTCAAAAATATAACCATTAATACGATCTACCCGTATTGTACCGTAAATTAACGGATTATTGGCAATTTAATGTATTTATGTACTTGTCGTATTTGAAGTATTGGGGTTAATGCCTATTTTCGACCGAGTTTAACAGACTGTTCATGATTCTTGCGAGCAACATAAAAAAAACCTTCGGGGAACTGCAAGTCCTCAAAGGGGTAGATGTAACTATAAGTCCTGGGGAAATCGTATCCATAGTAGGGGCTTCCGGCGCTGGCAAGACTACACTGCTCCAAATTTTAGGAACCCTGGACGCCCCATCTACAAACGGGAATAGTACCCTTGTAATCAATGGAGTGGACGTTTTTACCCTTTCCGAAAAAGAATTGGCCCGTTTTCGAAACGAGCACATTGGATTCATCTTTCAGTTCCACCAGCTGCTTCCAGAATTTACGGCCTTGGAAAACGTATGTATTCCCGCTTTTATCAAGAAAACAGATAAAGCCAAGGCGCAAAAAAGGGCCCGGGAACTTCTGGACTTTTTGGGTCTATCCGACCGTTATGATCATAGGCCCAATGAACTTTCAGGGGGAGAACAGCAGCGGGTAGCCGTCGCACGAGCCTTGATAAACAGTCCCGCCATTATTTTTGCGGACGAACCCAGTGGCAACCTTGATTCCGAAAGTGCGGACAAGCTGCATCGCCTCTTCCTTGAATTACGGGACACCTATGGGCAAACTTTTGTTATTGTGACCCACAATGCGGAACTGGCCAATATGGCCGATCGCAAACTGACCATGGTGGATGGGGTGGTTAAGCGGGTAACCTAAAACTCAGCAACTTGATAATTTGAAGATTGGATCTCTCCGGTGAACCGGTTTAAACTTCCTCAATTCATAAAAAACTGTTATCCTTCCTTTAAGCATTTCAGAAGTGCCATCCATAGTGCCCAAAACAAATACCCTGGAATTGTAGCCCATCATGAAAATAACGGAACTAAAGGAATTTCTGGACGCTAAAGTAACGTATTATGAGCATCCCCGTTTTTTGGATTCGGATCCCATTCAGGTACCTCATCGCTTTTCAAAAAAAGAAGATGTTGAAATTAGCGGCTTTCTTACGGCCACCATTGCCTGGGGAAATCGCAAAAGCATCATCCACAATGCCTTACGCATGATGGAACTTATGGACAATGCCCCCCATGAATTCATTACACAGTACAAGGAGAAAGATCTGGATAGATTCAATGGCTTTGTCCACCGCACATTCAATGCAATGGATCTTAGCTATTTTGTTACGGCCCTAAAACATGTGTATAGCACCTATGGGGGACTTGAAAAGGCCTTTGCCCAGGGCGCGGAATCCCATAACCTGCAATCCGGGATATCCCGCTTTAAAAAACTATTCTTTGAAATGCCACATCCCAAACGTACTACCAAACATCTAAGCGACCCCTTGTCCGGTTCCGCGGCAAAGCGAATTAATATGTTCCTGCGATGGATGGTACGTGATAAGGCCACCGGAGTGGACTTTGGTCTTTGGGAGAAGTTTTCACCCGCCCAATTATCCTGCCCCTTGGACGTACATTCCGGAAACGTGGCCCGCAAATTGGGCCTGCTACAACGTAAACAAAACGATGCGAAGGCCGTCTCAGAATTGGACGAAAACCTTCGCATCCTTGACCCAATAGATCCCGTTAAGTACGACTTTGCACTTTTTGGACTTGGGGTATTTGAAAAATTCTAGGGCTTAAAGTGCGTCCAGAACCTCCTGGGGCAAAAGTACCTTATCGATAATATGGACCACACCGTTTAGTACCTTGGCATCCGCTGAGGTCACATTTGCAAGCGTATCCGTCTTATCCATTATAGTAACGCCTCCATTGGCCCCAATAACCAAATCCTCCCCCTGTAAGGTAGCAACGGTAGCTTCCCCGCTCAAATCCCCGGACAATAGCGTTTGGCCTTCTATAAAATGATAGGACAATATGGTGGCCAGTAGGACCAAATCTTCCTCCGTATTAAAATCGGCCAGGGAATCGTAATCCTCCAAAGCATCGAACAAATCTAAAAAGGCCTGATTACTAGGCAGGAAAAAAGTAAACTCTTCATCCAACTCCTCTTCCAGAAAATCCTCCGCACGTGCCAAAAGCATCATGGCAGTCCTAATATCATCTACATCAAGGGTGGCGATAAAATCCATCAAAATCCTCTTGGACCCATCCAAAATATCCTCCAGAACGGATTCAGGAACCAAAATACGATCAATAACATGTACCACGCCATTTTCCGCAGGGATATCCACTAGCTCGAAACCAGCAGGAAGTCCTGTGGCATCCTCCAATGCAAGGGCACCCTCATAGGCAATCACTTCCAGGGTATTATCTCCGGAAAGGGTGCTTAACGGCCCCTCGACGAGGTCCGTAGAACGGGTAATCCCAGGCAATACATGATACAAGAGAACATCGCGTAACAAATCAATTTCGGCCTCGGTATCAAAGTCGTCCAGACCGTCCAACTCCCCATCAATCAATCCAAGCAGGCCAAAGAGTGCATCGTTACTAGGCGCAAAAACGGTAAATGGACCCTCTTCCCCCAAGGTATCCAGAAGTCCGGTAAGCTCCAAAGCTTCGCGCAAAAAGGATAATTCCTCATTCTCCTCGACCAATTCCTTGATAGTGCTTTCCCCAGTTGCTCCACCGCCGTTCATGTTCAATAGGTCCACAACAGCCTGTGGAACCAAAATCTTGTCTATGATATGGACGGTTCCGTTGGATGCCTCCAAATCCGCCATTTCAATATTGGCATCCACGTCCGTGGCATCACCGATAACGAACGTTTCCCCGGAAGCAATAACCTCTATTGTATTATCCATAAATAGGGTGGGAACCGTTCCAGGGGCAAGATCTCCGGATTTTATATTGCCTTCCACCACATGGTAAAGTAATATGCGCTCCAAAAGTTGGATTTCCAGGAAGTTATCAAAATCGTCAAAACTAGTGAAGTCGTCCCCCAACTGAACAAACAAATCCTCAATGGCCGCATTCGTAGGGGCAAAAATTGTAAGGGGCCCTTCCACACTTAAGGCATCTACCAAATTGGCCTTAACGACTGCCTCCTCCAAAAGGGACAAATTCTCGTTTTCAACCACAAGTTCCACCAAATTGGGTTTTGGAAAAAGCACATCCAGCACTGCCTGCGGAAGCAATACCTTATCAATGATATGAACAACCCCATTAGAAGCTTCATTGTCCGCAGAAACTACTTCGGCGGGTTCGCCGGTCTTATCCACCACATGAACGTTAACGTCTATGTCTATTACCAAATCCTCGCTTTGAAGCGTGCTCAAAACGGTACCGTTTGATAGGTCTGCTGAGGAAAGGGTCTCACCGGCGACCACATGGTATTTTAAAATTTCGGCCAAAAGTTCCTTTTCCGAATCCTCATCAAAATCGTCCAAGGAATCGAACCCTTCCAATTGGCCCAAGAGTTCACCAAAAGCATCGTTGGTAGGCGCAAAAACAGTATTTTGGCCCTCCGCGGAAAGCGCCTCGATTAAACCGGCATCGGCCTGTCCCAAGGCCGCTACCAAGTCTTCAAGTAGGTTCACCGATTCTGCTAGTTCGGCAATGTTGGGCAATGTTTCACCGTCCCCGGGATTCCCATTGTCCGGCTCATCATCGTTCTTGGAACAGGCCAAGACCAAAAAGGAAAAAATCAAACAAATGGCCCTCCGGCCATCGCGAAGTATGTCTCTTTTCATTTTCATAACGTAGTGTTGATTAGTGTTCTATATTCTCTGTCGAAAAGTATTGCATTGCTTACATCTTGCCAAAAAAAGAATCTTAAAATAATGTTACGTGTGCATTAAGATTTTTGGTAACCCCACTCTCCTATTCCCGACACAAACACAGAACCGGCCCATGCATCCCCTATACTTCGTTAAGTCTTTTGTATACGGTATCCATCCACTTGGAAATCGACCCTACCGGCCGCCTTGGCAAAGACCTTGTAAATAGCGCTTACAGTCCACGTTATCGTACGATCCCCATATCCCCCAAATCAAGCGGAATTCGTTTCCCACCTTGGGCGATGGACGTATAGATGGCTTCCACAACAACCATATCCCGTTTGCCCATTTCCCCGGGAACCGGGTTGGGCGTACCCAATTTTATGTGCTTGGCGAAGTCGTCCATTTGCAGTTTTTGTTGGCTTTCGTGGGGAAAACTGATTTCTCCCTGGGATGTCCTTCCACGAATTGGGCCATAGCTATGAGCCGGATGGAGCTCCATATAACCTTTATCGCAGGAGACAAAAAGGCGGTTTGCGCTGGCATTGTGCGAAGTAAACATGTGGGCAACGGCACCATTGGGGAATTCCATCTGGGCGGTAATGGTCTCGTCCGTGTCCTTAAAATAGTCCGGTCGGGTACTGAATTCCTGGGCCGATACGGAGATAGGGTTTTGTCCGGTCCCATAAATACTGCTCTGAATGGAATATACCCCCATATTCATCAGTGCCCCCCCACCGGAAAGGGAACGATCCAGGCGCCATTGATCCGGATTGCCCCTAGAGATGTATGCCGCATCCGAGGAAACATAATGTACCTTACCAAAGGTTTTATTGCGTACATGGTCCTTGACCAGATTGGTATACGGTTCGGATTGCATGCGATATCCCACGCTGAGTTTAACCTCCGCTTTTTTACAAGCCTCGATGATAGCATCGCATTCCTCTACGTTCATGGCCATAGGTTTCTCACAGATCACATGCTTTCCGGCCCTTGCCGCGCGGATACTGAAGTCCGCATGCATGGAATTGGGAAGGACTACATACACAATGTCAATATCCCTGTTCTTGGCAATGGTATCAAAATTCCCGTAGTTGTAGACATTCTCCGGGGCAATATTGTATTTGTCCATCCAAATTTTTTCCTTTTCAGGGGTTCCGGTCACCACTCCCGCCAAATAACAGTGTTCCGTATCCAAAAGTGCCGGAGCCAATTGATACGAGCTATAACTCCCAAGTCCTACCAAGGCCACGCCCAATTTTTCTTTCTTTTGGCCTACACCCATACCACAAGCAAAAGGCATCGCCCCAACAAGGGTGCTTCCAGCTAGTCCGGTAGTAAGCTTTATATTAAAACTTCGCCTATCCATCATCGTTATTTTTCTTTTATGTTAGTCCCTAAAAATCCTACGACGCATTCCTCTTGCGTTCATCGTTTATTTCCCTAAGGTACAATTATTTTAGGTTGTATTGGATGCTTCTTCAACTGGTGTTTCCCCTATCACTTTCCGTGCGGATACTGGATTTTCATAAGGTACATTGCCCCTAATTTCACCTTCATCCCATGTTTTTTTATCTTTAGATTTATTTTTGGAATGATTTCCAAAAGTAGGGCAGGGTGAAACCGCGTTCCCACATCAACCTTTAAAAATGACCTTAGGGGATTGGACTAGGTATAGGCATGCACACAATTAAGACTTTAGGGATTATCCATGGCGTTCTTTGTGCCGGTCTACTTTTGGCTATGGCCCTTTTTTTCTTTATTACGGAACGTTTTTCCACCCAAGTGGAACGTACCGATCCCTTTACATACGTTGTTCCCGTACTTGCCCTGGCCGCTTATTTTGGAAGCATATATGGTTTCCAGAGGACGATAGGCCAAATAGAAAAGGACGACGTCCTTGAGCGCAAACTTTTGCTCTATCAAACCGCTTCGATTATACAATATGCCGTTTTGGAGGCTGCCGCTTTTTTGGCCCTAGTGGCTTATTTTCTTACGGGCAATGCCTT
>JBCCZF010000058.1:0-9569 GCA_039188035.1 Bacteroidota bacterium
CATTTCTCCTGCATCGTTCAAGGCACCTTCCTTAAGTTTCATACGTAAGCTTTTGAAGTCTGAATCAAAAATTAATCCGATCAACGGAGATACAATCCCACCTGTGAAAGAGGTCACTACTTCTTTAAAAGCAGCACCCATAACGAAACCTACGGCAATATCCACCAGGTTTCCTTTCATTGCAAATTCCTTAAACTCCTTTAACATAGGGTCGTTTGTTTTAGTTGATTAATGTTTGGTATGAATTCGCCCGCAATGTAGTTAAAAAAGAAAACCCTAACAATAGGGTTCCCAATTACTTATCGATAAAGTGCAAAGTGGGTTTAGGACGAATGCGGTGGGATTATGCCCTTTGGCCCTTCTGTTTTAAATGGGTTTTCGCGTTGTGTTTATACGTCGCTTTATTCCTTTGTTGAACACGGTTCAAACCCCATGTTGGACAGGACGATTTCTGCTAAGGAATATTAATACAAATCCAATCAGGATAAACGGAACACTTAAGATCTGGCCCATGTTAAAGACCATACCGTCTTCAAACCCAACCTGATTTTCCTTAAAAAACTCGATGATGAACCTGGCCAAGAACACCAATACCAGGCAGGCTCCCAAAATAAAACCATTGGGTATTTTGCCGGATTTCTTGTTGTAGAGATACATTAGGATTCCGAAAATTAGAAGATAGGCAAAACCTTCATACAACTGGGTGGGATGTCTTGGGATCAAATCATCCTTTTGAAAGATCACGCCCCAGTTTCCATTAGTCGGTTTCCCATATATCTCCGAATTCATAAAATTTCCAAACCGAATAAAGGCGGCGACTATGGGGCCCACAATTGCAATTCTGTCCAAGAGCCATAAAAAGTTTGTCTTGTGTTTTTTGCAATACAAGCCAAGTGCCATTAATACACCCAGGGTTCCACCATGGCTGGCCAGTCCCTGAAACCCGATAAAGGTGTATGAATCCCCAACCTTTTTAATGGGCAATAGGATTTCCAGGGGATGCTGCGCATAGTACCCAGGTTCATAAAAGAGGCAATGCCCAAGTCGTGCCCCTAAAACTATTCCAAGGATTACGTATAGGGATAGTTTTTCCAAGTATTCAAAAGGAATATGCTCTTTCGCATAAATTCTTTTTTCAATCTGAAAGGCTATGACAATTCCTATAGCAAACAGCAGACCGTAATATTTTAAGGGAAAGGAATCCGTGATCCAAAATAGCTCCGGGTCAACATTCCAATGCAAGATGCCATCTTTCATAACCAAACACTAGGGTTCGTTGTCTATAATGCTACGTTTAACACGTTGGGAGATGCCCGTTAACAACTCATAGGAAATGGTACCGGCCGTAGCGGCAAACTCCTCTGCCGTAGGCCTTTCCCCAAATATCGTTACGTCGTCCCCTTCCTTACAGTCCACTCCGGTGATATCGATCATTAACATGTCCATACAAACATTGCCGATAATGGGAACCCGTTTTCCGCACACATATACAAAGGTCTTACCTTGGCCATACTGCCTTCCTATACCATCTGCATGACCTAAGGGCAAAGTGGCCGTAATCCGTGGATTTTGGGCCGTAAAGGCCCTGTTGTATCCTACGGTTTCCCCTTTTTTAAGATGATGGATTTGGGAAATGACCGTTTTTAGGCGTACTACGGGCCGTAGTGTTCCATCAATATCGGGATGGTTTCCAAAGCCATACAGACCGATGCCGCTGCGGATCATATCCATTTGGTATTACGGAAAATTGATGATTCCGGAGGTGTTTAAGACGTGTCTGAAAGGGGCATACCCCAGAGCCCTTTCCATTTCCCCGGCCCTTTTCTGGAAAGCCCGTATCTGGCCGTGCGTGAAGGCGGTTTCACCAGGATCCTCCGAGGCCGCCAAATGGGAAAATAGGGAAGTTACCCGTAGGAAGGTACCGTTTGTGAGGTATCTTTGGATTTCCTTTATGTCGGCCTTGCCAAAACCCAATCGATTTAACCCAGTATTGAACTTTAGGTGTACCGGATACGCCTTTTGCCCCGTAGCTTTTACGGTTTCCAAGAAAACCCTTAGAATGCCAGGGGAATACAGGCAGGGCTCCAGGCCATGTTCCACAATTTCCGCACAATTAACGGGCTGTGGGTGCAGTACCATAATGGGAAGCTGTATCCCGGCTTTTTTAAGTGTTACTCCTTCCTTGGCATACGCTACAGCGAGATAATCCGTCCCAAGCTTTTCCAATTTCTTGGCTATGGATACACTTTCACTCCCGTAGGCAAAGGCTTTTACTACCCCAAGAAATTTTGTGGAAGGCTTCAATTTTGATTTCAGAAAATGGTAATTATGGCCCAAAGCCCCTAAATTGATTTCCAAAGTGGTCTCCTTGATGCTATCCATCTGACTTTGGGCTATTTGGTGGAAGTTCCTGTGCCTGCACATCCATTTTCTTTATTTTTTCGCCTAACATCGCCTTGTAAAAGGCGGCCCGGCTTAGGGGCTCATATTCTTCCAACTCCCCTAAAAGCACCAAATTATCGTTGCTCGATTTTCGAAAGCTATAGTTCGCCAAGGCTCCCGTTCGGGTGCATATGGCATGTACCTTGGTAACATATTCGGCAGTGGCCATCAAAGCGGGCATTGGGCCAAAGGGATTGCCCTTGAAGTCCATATCCAGACCGGCCACAATGACCCGGATCCCTTTATTGGCCAAATCGTTGCACACTGCCACGATCTCGTCGTCAAAAAATTGGGCCTCATCAATACCGACTACATCACAGGTATCCCCCAAAATGCGAATGTTGGCCGCCGCAGGAACCGGGGTGGAACGGATCTCATTGGCGTCGTGGGAAACCACCCTATCCTCATGATACCGGTTGTCTACCATAGGTTTAAAGATTTCTACCTTGAGCTTTGCGAATTTTGCACGCCTTAACCGCCGTATCAATTCCTCGGTCTTCCCAGAAAACATGGAGCCGCAAATGACTTCTATCCAGCCGAATTGTTCCTTGGCATTAACGGTATTTTCGAGAAACATTTTGTAATTTTAGACGAAAATAGGGGGTTTTTTCGTTCTTGTTGTTAGTAACTTTAAAAGTACTAAAAAAGAGGCATCCTTTTTGATAGGATGTAAGGTGTTCGCAAAAGGCATGCTTTTTGGATTAAGGTGTCATATTGCGATTGGAAAGGACGAATGCATTACAACTGGGTCGACAAGTTTTGAACTCCCATTTCGGAAAAATCAGGATTTGTAGGCAAATAAACCTGAAAGCATATGAAACGAAAACTAATGGAGAAATTGCGTAAGCTGTCAACTGAAATCCTTACCTCCCCTGATTTGGAGCAGATTGGCGATTTCTATGAAGCGGCCAAAGACCTTTATGAAAAATTGGCGGTACTTAAATATATTGAGGAAGAGCTCAATGAAGTACAGGTGGACGTTTCCAAAAGTCCCATGGCGGCCAAATTTGAAACCATGGCCAATGCTGTTTTAAGTGCCAATTCCTCGGTGCCCGAGAGTAATCCACATCAGGAGGATATCATGACCCCTGGCATTGATACCATAAAACATATGGTTTCTGAAATGCCAACCGACCAAGGGATAGATGAGGTTTTGGCCGAGTTTTTGGGAAAACCCGAACTGGTAAAGAACGATAAAGATTTTTTTGCGCCTGCCCTTGAAAACGGTGCAAAAAGGACTGCCCCAAAATCTTTGAACGATACCTTTGTTACGAAAGACCTTAAGGTAGACCTGAACAATAGATTGGCTTTCGTAAAACATCTTTTTGACGGAAGTACGGAGGACTTTAATCGGGTAATCTCCCAATTGAACACTATGGATTCCTGGGAGAAATCCATTTCCTTTATCAATAGTATGGTGAAGCCGGACTATAACGAATGGAAGGGTAAAGAGGAATATGCGGAACGTTTTATCGCTTTGATCGAAAGACGTTTTTCCTAGGAGGTCCCGCTTTTTTCTTGGAACTCGTCTTGTTATTATTCGCTGTAAAATATCTTTTGCGCCCAGCCACATCTTCTGGCCGCTCGCTTTAAAAAGCCCACAGGGCTTTTCTTCGTTTGCCCCTGTCTTTTTCTCGCTCGGTAGCGGCGCCTCCGCTAGCCTCCTTCGCCATAGTAGGCAAAGCTACGAAAGCCGAAAAGCCTCAGCGACACGCAGGCTGTTACCTGCCCTACTGGCAAGGCGGGTCCAGCTCAAAAAACCCTCATTTGGACACAACCCGTCCTACTGGAACGCCCGCCTGAACGAGATCGGGCAGGGGCGGGAACCTGATCTCGATAGCTATCGGGACGCTTGAACAAAACAACTCAAGAAAAGTTCGTATTGAAATATTTTACATCTTTTCATCCAAGAGCATTTTAAGGAAAAATGGCATCCCATGAAAATGATCCACGTGGTCTGGAGCGGTATTGCCTGCAAAGGAAAGCACGTGAAAATGCCCTTTTTCTGCTTCCCCTAGCTGTTGCATGCCCACTGGACCCCATTGGAGGATGGGTGTTCTTTCCAGTTGTAACTGAGCCAGCAACCAATCGGTCGTTTCGGTAAGACTGGCAAAGGTGCCCGGAAAAATCTCCGAATGGGTAATGATCATTTTTTTGTCGGAATCCGTTGCCGCTTGGGCATAATCCAGGAACCCCTGGAGTTTTTCCGTGTTTAATTTACTTCCCTGGGCTAAAGGAACTCCCTTGGGCATGTAATCCGTATGCAGGGCATCCAATAATAGGATACCATCTATTTGTTTAAAATGTGTTTTTAACAAGGCACGTATGGCACCGTATCCGGCGCTGAAGGCACTTAGGTATATGTTTTGGAAGGCATCCACGTCCAACAGCCCGCTGACTTCCTGCACGAAGCGATTGAATATCGCAGGATGTAAAAAAGGCCGTTCATAAACTGAGGAGCCCGACCCTAGGTGCACAACGGCTAGGACAACGGATTCCTTAAGCTGATCTACCGCATGTATGGGAACATGGGCCGCACCATTAAAGTGGACAAGGAGATTTAGCGTATCCATTTTTGTGAAATGGGAAGGGATGTACAGTGTTACGGATTGGGGTAGGATATCGTTCAAAACGTGTATCGTACCCTGGGCAGGGGTATCCTTTAGGCGGTTATGCGCCCGGAGATGTTCCTGCATAGGCGACGGGTTTTGCGTCGTTGGCGCCGTTGGTATTCGCTTTGCGGAGGAACAACCGATAGTGGAGCACAGGGTATAGGTGAAGGCACATCCAATTACGATTTTGGTACAAAAGGTCTTTAAAAACATCATAGCCCCAATCATTAGTGAAAAATACGGAATTGGGAAATGCCAGAAAAGCCCGGACCGTTGCTTTTCCCTGGAATGCCCAACTTTGGCCGGTACTCGGGTGGTTCCTTGGGATTTCCGTATTTTTGATCGGTTCTCAAACGTAATGCGCCATGGGAAAATTATATCTGGTACCTACACCCATTGGAAATTTGGAGGACATGACCCTAAGGGCCATACGGGTGCTAAAGGAAGTCGATAGCATTCTCGCGGAAGATACGCGCACCAGCGGCAAGCTTTTGCGGCATTTCGAAATTACTACCCCCATGCAATCCCATCATATGCACAATGAACACAAGATGGTGGATGCCTTGGTGAAACGCCTAAGGGTAGGCGCCAACCTTGCCCTAATCTCGGATGCCGGGACGCCGGCCATCTCGGATCCCGGTTTTTTGTTGACCAGGGCCTGTGTGGAAAACGGGATTGCCGTGGAGTGTTTGCCTGGAGCCACGGCCTTTGTTCCGGCCTTGGTACATAGTGGACTGCCCAATGATCGTTTTGTGTTTGAAGGGTTTTTACCGGTAAAGAAAGGACGACAGACCCGATTGAAGCTACTTTCCGAGGAAACCCGCACGATGGTCTTTTATGAATCGCCCCACAAATTGTTGAAAACTTTGGTGCAATTTTCAGAATGTTTTGAATTAGACAGACCTGTCTGTGTAAGTCGTGAACTAACCAAAATGTATGAGGAAACCATCCGGGGCACCTTGGCGGAGGCCGTGGACTATTTTACCAAAAACAAGCCCAAAGGGGAGTTCGTTATTGTCCTCGCTGGCAAAAAGTAGGAAGCCCAAAAGGAATACGTTCTTAATGGCATGCCTACAGATCTTAGGACAAAGTAGATCTTCGAAGTCGGCTGTAGGTTTCTGGCTTCATATTGAGATAGGAGGCCAGATACTTTTGTGGGATTACCTTTAGTTCTTCGGGGCAGCGTTGCATAAACTCCATGTAGCGTTCCTTGGCAGTAAGGGTAAGTAGCTCTACTTCGCGATACAATCTCCCCAGGAGGATATCCCTAAAAAAATGATGCCCCCAAACATGGAAATCGGGCCAGATCTCGAATAAGCGCTGGTAGTTGCTTCTACGAATCGCCAACATTTGTGAGGGTTTTAAGGTTTCCAAAAAGGTGCTGGAAGGCGACTGAAACACAAAGGAATCGAACACCCCGGAGGGACTGCCGGAATAGGAAAATCCCAAAACCACCTTTTCCCCTTTTCTATTAAGGATGTATAGGACCTGAACGCCTTCCAGCACGTAGTAAAAGTAATGTTCTACCTTCCCGGCCTCCATAATAAGCTGGTTCTGCCCAAAGTGCTTTAATTCCCAAAGCGAAAAGAAAAGGCCTTCCTCTTTTTCCGACAGTTGCACTTTGTCAAAAAAAGATTTCAGTTTTTCTTCTGCTGATTTATCCATTATACCCTAGTTTGCCTAAAGATAGCCCATCTCCTGATCTTTGGCCAAGGTTTCCTCTATTTGTACCATATGTCGTTCGGCATGACAAATAAGGAATTCAAAGGCTTCCGGAAGATAAAACCGAACTATGGGGCCAATAGCGGAACTGACTTTTTGCAACCCCACTTTTTTTATCCTACTGTCCAGGATTTGATCTTTTAAATGTCCATACGCGTCGTGGAACCGATTGAACGTAACCTGTACTTGGGTTGCAGAACCCGACTCCCCTTGCAGGTAGGGGACAAAACGCTTTAAGGTCTTTATTTTAAAGGGCCGCTTTTTACCTTTAGGCCGCTGGCCTTCAAGCACAAAATGTTGCCAGGGCCTTACTTTAAACACCCATGTCCCGTTTACACCTTTTGGGGAGGTTTCTAAGGTGGTTTCCAATTTTTCCCGGTAAAAGGAGTACGCAATGCTTAAATGTTCAAGGATTTCCAGTACGTTCCAGGCTTTGGAACGGGGCCGGTGATATAATACCTCGGGCTCTAGCTTCTGTAAATGGGCAACCTGATTGAAAATATGGTTTAAACGCTGGATCTGATTTTCGGGGGTCACTTGTAAACCGGGCATTTTGCGTATTCTTGATTCAAGACAAAGTTCTTCACTTTCTTTATGACTCACGTTGACCTAGGTCAAGAAATGAACCCCTTTTCTTTGATTTATAAAACACATAAACCGTAATTTAGTAGAATGTTCAAAAAGTGTTTTTTAGGCAAGTGGGCCCTATGTGTTTTTGCCTTGACCCTTATGGTATTTTCCAAGGTATGGGCGCAAAAGAAGGAACCCCTTTTTAAGGTCATGACCTATAATATCTGGAACGGCTTTGATTGGGGCGAGGATTTGAACCGAAAAAAAGAGTGCATCGCCTGGATCAAAAGTCAGGGGCCCGATGTATTGGCCCTTCAGGAGCTCTGTGGCTATACCGAGGAACAATTACGTGAAGATGCTAGAAAATGGGGCCATCCGTATGTACAGTTATTAAAGACGGACGGCTATCCCACGGCACTGACCTCTAAACAGCCAATCGCACTAAAGGAAAGGGCCATCGATTCCTTTTGGCACGGCATGTTGCACTGCAAAACCTTTGGTGTCGATTTTTTTGTCGTGCACTTATCCCCGGCCGATGTGGCTACTCGATATCGAGAGGCCCAACAAATCGCTGTCCGGATCAAAACCCTCAAAAACCACCCTTATATTATCCTCGGTGACTTTAATGCCCTGTCTCCTATTGATGCCCAGCGCATGGAAAAAAAAGACAACCTTCGACTGCGCTACGCCAAAACTACCAACGACCAACATTCGAATTTGCGATTGGGGGAGTTCGATTACTCGGTTATGGCTACCTTTTTGGCCCTTCCCAGTGTTGATCTCTGTTTGGGCAAGACCGCCCTACAAAAAGGGTACAGCTTTCCAACTTCCGCCTTACTGGGGAACCCTGATCATACGGAGCAAAGCCTAATGGCCAATAGACAACGGATCGATTTTATTTTGGCCTCCCCGTTATTGGCCAAAAGCTGTGTTTATGCCCAAGTCCTTAATCAAGAGGGAACCCACCAACTTTCCGATCATTATCCGGTCATGGCCGAATTTAATCGTAAGGAAATCCCCGAAAATTGAAGAAACTCCTGTCCGAAATAGGCCAATGTGAGGTGTGTAAGATCCATTTGCCCCTTGGGCCAAGGCCTATCGTAAGTGTCCACCCAGAATCCAAAATTGCAATAATAGGCCAAGCTCCGGGCAGTAAAGTACATGAAACTGGAGTACCCTGGGACGACCCCAGTGGTAAACAATTGCGCAAATGGCTAGGGGTAACGGATTCGGAATTTTATGATGCGACATTGTTTGCACTTATGCCCATGGGTTTTTGCTACCCGGGAAAGGGAACAGGGGGCGATCTTCCCCCAAGGCCCGAATGCGCCCCGCAATGGCACGGTTTACTTTGGGAACAAATGCCCCAAGTACAATTGATTATTTTAATAGGGCAGTATGCCCAACGCCATTATTTGGGGGATACAAAGGAACGCAATCTGACCGAAACTGTACGAGCGTATAAAAACTATCTTCCCAAATACGTTGTTCTGCCCCACCCTTCCCCCAGAAACCGTTTTTGGCTTAGTAAAAACCCTTGGTTCAAAAATGAGGTAATTCCCGAATTGAAAGCTCGGGTAGAAAGGATAACAAAGTTTTCGTAAAAGGGAATCGTACCACCAAAGTTGCGTTATAAAATTAGTGAACAAGTTCTCCGATGAAATTCTGTACCCTTTCCCAATAGTTTTTATCCTCCCAAAAACCATGAATGCCCTCTTCATAAAAGTGCGGTTCAATATGCTTTTTGTTTTTTTTTATTTTAAGGATCAAATCCTTTGCAAAATCAATGGGGACAAATGGATCGCTTATATCATGATGCAGTTGAACCGCGGGCAGTTCTTTGGTAAAATGGATGGGAGAACTGGCCAAGAATCTATACCGAGCTTCGTTTTCTGTAATGCTTCCCGATATTAGTTCATTGAAAAATAACAGTTTAAACTGACCCGGATACAATTCATAGAGCGCTTTCATATCGGTAGGGGCGGCCACGGCGATTGCCTTTTTAATACGTTGGTCCCTTGCCGCGGCCAAAAGGGCTACGGCCCCGCCCCGGCTTCCGCCAAATATGGCAATCCGGGTTTTATCGGCTTGATCAAAATGGGCCAGCACCACATTCAGGAACCCCAGTGCATCGTTGGTTGCCCCATGAAAGGCATCCCCGACATCCCCCTCGGACAGGTACTTTTTAACACCTGTAATAAGTCGCTGCCCTCGGAAGGACGG
>JBCCZF010000059.1:0-9555 GCA_039188035.1 Bacteroidota bacterium
ATTCGTTTAAAATATTGTTCACGTTAAACTGTATCCTTATATTCTGGTTGCGCCAGGAAAGCGCCCCGTCCAGCCTAAAATAATCAGGTAACACGGATTCGTTATCGGCTCCCCAGTTCCAGGTAGAGCGATCTATTTGATATTGGTAGCCCAAGGACAGCCCGATACCTTTTAAGTACGAATTCTCGTTGAACAGATAGTTGAACCAGCCATTGGTCATATGCCTTGCGTGGCCGGCGACACGATCCCCAATATTGTCCGGATTGGAATCCTCGGTAATCTCCACATTGGTGTTGGAGTAGTTTAGGACCACGTTAAGTTCCGGGGTGATCTGCCCTTGCATATCGAACTCGATTCCCTTGGATTCAACCTCGCCCAATACGACGGAAAAATTGGCATTTGGGAAACGGGGATCCGCCACCAGGATGTTTTCCTTGGTAATAAAAAAGGCTCCTAGTGAAGTCCTTAATCGACCGTCAAAGAACGTTTTTTTCAATCCACCCTCAATATCGCTGGCTTCCTCAGGAGTGTTTATGGAAAAGGCGTCCGTACCATCGTTGGTCCCCAGGGCCGCCTGGGGGATAAAAGATTGATCGTATAGGCCATATGCGGTCAAAGTGGGTAGGATGTCCACGCTAATGCCCACCCTTGGCGTAAAGCGATCATCCTTCTGATCCAATTCAAAGGAGGTAATCTCGGTATATCGGGCAGCCAGTGTCAATCGTGCCCTCCCGCTAAAGAATCCAAGTTCGTCCTGAACGTAAACAGAACGGTTCCTAAACCCATAGTTCCAATTGTTCTCCCTGGCCCGCAAAGGGATGGATCTGTCAAATACCGGGTCGGCGGTGTTGCCGTACACGGGATTAAAGATATTGAAGGGCGCCGTGGTGTCTACCGGGAAGAATTGACCAAAATCGGCCCAATATTCCTTTTCGGTAAAGTCAAATGCGCCTAAAATCTTGTGTTGGATTCCTCCGGTAGTAACATCACCATCAATATAGGCTTGGGCGTATTTGCCAACGGAGAGGGCGTCCCAAATGTTCGCATACCGGAACGTATCCCCGTTTTCGTTGACCGCGGACAAGGCACCAGGCCCATCGGGATCAAACACCCAGGCGGAATTCCCTACCTGATCAAAGCGAAGATAGGAGAACTTGCCCGTTACGTTCCAGTGGTCGGAGAGCGCATGGTCAAAGGTGCCGAAAAATGCAATTTCCTGGATATCGGACTCGGGGTAGTTGGTGTCCACAAACCGAAAATCACGATTCAGGCCTCCAAATCCGGTCGAAGCCGGCGCAAAAACATAGGCGGAACCAATGAACACTTCGGCTTGGTTTACGTTCAATTCCGCATTTATGGATGTTTGGTCGCTAATGTGGTAGGCAATGGCCGGATTTATGGCATACCGGGTAGATTGCTCATTGCCCCTATGGGTATCCCCCATTTGGTATGCGGCATTAAACCGCCCCTGAAGCTTCCCATTGTTGGAGAGTTTTCCCCCTACGTCAACGGTTCCCCTTAGAAAATCAAAACTACCGCCCATTGTGGAAATGTCAGCGATAAAGCTTTCCGTGGGCTTTTTGGTGACCACATTGTAAAATCCGCCAGGTTCCCCGGCCGAAATGGTAAAACCAGCAGGGCCTTTTACGAACTCAATACGTTCAACATTATTGAAATCCTCGGCCAAGGGCCCCCAATCATCATCAAAATTAAAACCGTTCCTAAAGGCGGGAATTCGAAAACCCCGCATATGTACCCGGGCAAAATGCCCCCAATGTTCCAACATGGTGACCCCACTCACATTCCGTATGGTTCCTTCCATAATGGAGGTCACTTGCTGGTCCTGTAGCAAGGCCGCGCTAATAACCTGGATGTTCTGGGGCAATTTGGCCAACTCGGTGGTCAAACGAAGGGAGGATGAGGGTTCCCGGACCACAAATTGGTTCAACTGGCCCTCCACTACTACCTCGTTTAGCATTTCCTCTGTAGGCACCAACACAACATCGCGGATTTTAAGGGTCTGGCCTGCGGCCAATGACACTTCCCTGTCTTGCTGTTGGTAACCAATAAAGGAAATTTCCAACCGATAGGTGCCTACCGGTACATTTTTTAGGATAAATACGCCCGTGGCATCGGTAACATTGCCCATGGTGGTATTGGCTACTTTAACACTAACATCGGCAATGGGATTTCCCTTTGGGGATACCACTTTGCCTTGTATGGTCCCGGTTTGGGCGGATAGGATTTCCAAACCAAGGAGAACAATTAGAAAGGGTAAAATAGTGTTTCTCATTTTTTATTATTTAAATTTGGTTTAAATTAAATTAAGAACAAAACTAACCCAGGGCTAGGGATAAAAAACTACGGGCTTTTGTAAAAAAAAGACGCGAAACGATGCCATGCGCAAAGAGGGACACATAGAGCCACTGGTTTGGATGGACAATAAGATCGCTTTGGATTCCCACAAACGGGAGGGTATTCTTCTTGAAAACAAGTATCGCTTGTTGCCGGAATATGGAAAAGGCGGAATATTGTATTACGCTGCTCCGGGAATGGGCATTTCCATAAGTCGTTTTGTTCCAAAGGTGAACTTGGAATACCGCAGAAATTTGGATTCCGCGTTTTTGCAAATGTCCTTCTTATTGGCGGGGGAAAAAGTAATCAAGCCAAAAGGGGGCGACCGGGTGATTTTTGAGACCGGGGAGAGCCTTTTTTTCTTTCTTGATTCTTATTGTGGGAAAAGTATTATCTACAAAGATCATCTTTTCAAGGAAGTGAAAATACAACTGACCAAAGTTTTTTTGGAAGAAAATAAACTCCTTGATGCCGTGGCGGAACGGGGTCTTTCGGGGAGGAATATAGGCCTTCCCATTACAGAAGGGATGCTTTCCGTACTGCAGAGTTTGGAGGATATTCCGTTATCCGGGAATTCAAGGATTATTTTCATAAAGGCCAAAATACTGGAGTTGCTTTCGTTGCAATTGCAGGGGGCGGGAGCGAAGGGCAAAAAGCCCGTAAAACTACACCGGGACAAGGGGCTTCTTAATCTGTATGCCCTTCGCAATGACATAAAGAGCAATCTTTCGGAAAATCATACGCTCCAAGAACTGGGATTGCGGTATGGGGAAGGGCAACAGCTTTTGAACGACCGGTTTATCAAGGTTTTTGGAATGTCGATAAACGAATTCCGGCTTACCGAAAAAATGAAATTGTCGCAAACACTCCTGAAGAATACGGAACTTTTGATATATGAGATTGCGGAGCGGGTAGGCTATAAGAACGGGAACCATTTTACGGCGGCCTTTAAACGTTTTTATGGCATTACGCCCCGGCAATATCGGGAATCATCCTAGCTCTTTTTGGTAAGGGCACTGACACTTGCTTAATCTGGGTACCATAGTGCTGTTTGGCAGGCGGCAGCTTGGGGTTTTTGTACTTTTCTAGCATCTAGCATCTAGCATCTAGCATCTAGCATCTAGCATCTAGCATCTCCTTAGTCCCGAGGTGCCTGACGAAGGGCTGCAGCGGCGGCCCCTACGATTCCCGCATGGTTTCGGAGTTCCGCCGGAAGGACAGGAGTGTCTATTTTCAGGTATTCCTTAAACACATCGAAATGTTTGGAGGTGCCCCCGCCCAGGATTATACAGTCGGGACATACCAGCAATTCTACCAGTTCCAGAAAACGATTGAAGCGTTTCCCCCATTTTTTGAAGGTCAGTTCTTCGCGTTCCTTGGCGGATGCCGCTGCCCAGGATTCTATTTTATCGTACTTTTTGTATGGAATCTGTCCCAATTCAAAATTGGGGATTAGTTCGCCATCCAAAAAAGCACCGCTACCTAGCCCAGTACCGATGGTAATCATAATCACCAGGCCTTCGCGACCTTTGCCAATGCCATAATTCATAGTGGCATAACCGGCCGCATCGGCGTCGTTGATTACGGTAACCGGCAATCCCGTCCTGGCACTAAAGAGTTCCTTTACATTAACCCCCATCCAAGATTTATGCAGGTTTCCCGGAGATTTGCAGACCCCATGTTTTATAACGGTGGGGAATCCTACCCCTACGGGCCCCTTGTAATTAAAATGGGCAATAATCTGGGCCACAACCTCGGCCATCTCATCCGGCTTCCTGGAGGTAGGGGTGGGGATACGATGGCGCTCGGTCAGCATTTCCCCGGTCAACGAATTCACTATGGCCCCCTTCATCCCGGAACCACCAATATCAATACCAAGAACGTTCATTGCTAGGTTTTGGTTATGCTGGCAAATTTAACAAAACTTTTTAGGTACGCTAGGGCTATGTTGCCAACCCCTTTTTTTCTGTGGTCAACGTTGGTATAGGCCCGTATTCCCGGCCTCCAAAAGGGGAATTAGGCGTTCCACGACTTTGGGTCGCTCTCCTGCTATATTGCGGGTCTCCAAAGTGTCCCGGGTATGGTCGTATAGTTCCAGTACGGGTTCTTCCTCCCGAAAATAGCGGGTAATTCTATAGGCCGGTGTACGTAGCGAAATCCCATTTTTGAAATAGCCATAGGCCACTTCCTTTTCTATGCTGTCCTTCTGCATTAGAACATTGACCAAACTGGTGCCGTCCCGTACCCGATCCGGTTTCATACGGCAAAGTTCCAGGAGTGTGGGATAAATATCCACCGTCTCCACAATGGCGTCCACTTTGGCTTGCTTAGGTTTAAGAAAGGGAGATTTTATGATCAAGGTGCTTTTCAGGGCATTTTCAAAAAGGGTATGTTTGCCCCATACCCGTTGGTCGCCCAAATGCCATCCGTGGTCGCCCCAAATAACGACAATGGTATTCTTGTCCAATCCCAGGGCCTGAAGTTCTCTCCACAATTTCCCTATCTGTGTGTCCACATAACTTATGGAGGCCAGGTAGGCATGCCTTAATTTTTGGGCATAGGCATCCGATACAGGATTTTCCAGGCTAGCCTTTTCCTCCCCAAGGGCATATTGGTTAAACTCCCCGCTCCCGTGAAGGCTTTTGGGATGAATGTCCTGCGGGATTTCGGGATTGGGCGAAACGGGAATGCTGTCCCGCTGGTACAGGTCCCAATACTTTTTTGGCGCAGTAAAGGGGAGATGGGGCTTAAAAAACCCGACTCCCATAAAAAAAGGCTTTTTCCGTTGTTTTAGACGGCGTAATTGGGCAATGGCCAAAGCTGTGGTCCGCCCATCGGGATAGCCTTCGTCCGTTACCTCCCCGGCCTCATACGGCCTTACCTGTTTGTTTAGGCTTTGGCGGTTTTCTCCATTGGCATAACCAAAAAAGGCGTTCCAGCCCGTTTTCCAGGGGCCATGGTCAAAATACAGTTCACTCCAACTATGGGGCAATTCCCGTTTGGTAGAAATGGAATCGGTATAACCGTAGAGGTATCCGTCCGCGGAATGGCTTATTTTACCGATTCCTACGGTGTGGTAGCCCTCTCGTTTAAAACGATGGATAAAAGTTTCGGGAACGGAATCCTCCGGTTTCCCGGAAATCTCCCTTTCAATGGCCGCATTGGACAAATGTATTGGTTTCCAAGGGCGATAGCCGGTTAGCAAGGCATGCCTGGAGGCGCCGCAAGTGGGCACTTGTACATAGTGATGGGTAAAATAGGCACCGGATTTGGCCAGCCTATCCATATTGGGCGATTTGGTAAACCCATTATGGATGCCCAGTTCGTTCCTTAGATCGTCCACGGCTATAAAAAGCACATTGGGGCGTTTAAGTTCCGGAACCTTTTTCTCCTCGCTACAGCCGATTGAAAAAAGACCTAAAAAAAGAAAAACGGGAAAACCATTTTTGATACGATCCATAATCCGTTTTCGTTGAATGCGCCAAAATATGAAATTTCCCAAGCACACGTTCAATACCCCAACTGTTTTATAAAATCCTCCTTAAAGGCCCTTCCCAGCGGGATCCATTTATCATTGTCCACGTAAATACGGTTTCCGGAGATCCGTCCCACCCGTTCCAGATTAATTATAAAGGACTTGTGGATCCTTAGGAAACGATGCCCTTCCAGTTCGTGTATCCAAAATTTCAAGGCTTCGTTGGAAAGTAGTTTTTTGGATGGGGTATGGATGGCCGAATAATCGGCGTCCGAGCGTATATACAGAATATCCGCAATTCTTACCTTGATAAATTCGTGGCCTGATTTGATAAAGATTTCCCATTTGGTGGTTGGGCCGGCACTTGGTTTTTGGGCATCACCGGGTTGTTTGGGGGAAATCTTGGATACGGCCTGTAAAAAGCGCTGAAAGGAGAAGGGTTTTAATAGATAGTCTACCACGTTGAGGTCATAACCCTCCAAGGCATAATCGGAAAAGGCCGTCGTTAGGATTACCTTGGGCGGCCTGGCCAGCGTCTTTAAAAACGCGATACCTGATATTTTGGGTAGATGGATGTCTAGGAAAAGCACCTCCACGTTTTCCCGGTTCAGAAAGGTCAGGGCGTCTGTGGCATCGGAAAAGGTGCCTACCAGATCTAAAAAATCCACATCGGCAATGAACTTTTCCAGGATGCGCTGGGCGGGGCGTTGGTCCTCGATGATAATACAGTTCATACGATCTTTGTTTTTTCCAAATGTAAGGAGAGATCAACCTGAAAGTGTTGCTTCTCCTTTTGGATGTGCAAGCGATGTTTTTCCGGGTATAACAAGTGCAGACGCTTTTTTACGTTTTCCAGCCCTATGCCGGATGCTAGGCTGTCCGACGCCTTTGAAACCTTAAAATTATTTCGGCATCGAAAATGTAGCGTATTCCCCTTAAGCCGAATATTAATGTGGATTTGAATATCACAAGATTGCCCGGATTGGCTGTGCTTAAGCGCATTTTCAATAAATACGATCAAGATTAAGGGCGCAATTTGGTATTGGGAACCCATATTTTCGGTCTTAAAACCGACCTCTCCACGATCTTCGACCTGTAGCCTGTTCAATTTCACAAAATTATGTAGCTGCTCGATTTCCTTGGCCAAGGGCACATACTTTTCCTTGCATTCGTACAGCATATACCGTAGCACCCCGCTAAGGTCCAAGATAATTTCCGGGGTCTTGGACGAACCTACTAGGGCATGGGAATACAGATTGTTCAGGTTGTTGAACAAAAAGTGCGGGTTAATTTGCGAACGGAGGAATTGGAGCTCACTTTCCTCAATGGTGTTTTGCAGGGCATCTATTTGTTCTTGCTTTCTAAGGGCGTCCCAGGCGAACTTAAATCCGGAAAGAATGGTGATTACGGGTACAATACTAAAAACGGCAAAATAGATTCCGGGGACGATTCGAGCCCTTGGGGTGCCCGAAAAGAAGATTTGCTCCAGCACAAACTCTTCCAAAAGGATAACGCCCAGGATTACCAGAAGTACCGCACCCAAAAACTGCCAGACCCTTTTCCGATACAGCAACCGGGGCATTAGAAAATACGTGATAAAGGCAGAGGCCAGGGCATAACTCATAAAAAAGACCAGCTGTTGCAAGGTAATTCCCGGGTCGTTTCGGTCAAAGGAATAGAATAGGAACACCAAAATGTGTAATACGATCTGAAATAAAAGCTCCTTTTTGGAAATCATGGTTTCGGTAATGGGAGGGGCACTGCACCCGGCATCAAAACTAGGGAGTAAAAGGTAGTCCATAAAAAGGTGTACTCCAAACGACAAAGTTTGTGCTTTAAACGGCAAGGCCTGGCAGTTTGGGGCATTTTTGTCGATTGGAGCCTTAACTTTGTCGTTGATCGGGTTTTGTTTTTCCCTTTGGAGGGAACCTATCATCTTTGAATGTAAAAAAGGGCAGTACATGGTTTCCAACATTAGACGCTTAGCACAGATCCTTGTTTTTCTTTGCGGTGCGGCCTACACTTTAGAGGCCCAACAAGAGCAAGGGGTCACGGTTATTGAGGGAAGGGTTGTGGAAGATGGGACTGGTAGCCCTATCGCCTTTGCCACGGTAATGTTGGCAGATAACACATCCAAAAAGCCTATTGAGGGCACTACTACCTTGGAAGATGGGAGTTTTTCCATGCGTACCCAAGCAAAGGACTTTTATATAGAGGTTAGCTTCCTCGGGTTTCAATCCCGAACTTTTGGGAGACCTGTCCAGGTCCAGGGAAAAATAGATCTGGGTACTATTGTCCTTTCCGAGGATGCCCAGCAGTTGGAGGAAGTTGTTGTTCGGGGGGAGGAATCCAAGACCGAGTTTAAACTGGACAAGCGCATTTTTAATGTGGGCAAGGATTTGAGCAGTACCGGGGCCAGTGCCCTGGACGTGCTCAATAATGTTCCTTCGGTAAATGTGAATATTGAGGGACAAATAAGCCTTAGGGGCAGTCAGGGAGTACAGGTACTTATCAATGGAAAGCCCTCCATAATTGCCAGTGAGGAGGGCAATACCTTGGGGACCATTACGGCAGATATGATCGATAGGGTAGAGGTAATTACCAACCCATCGGCCAAATACGATGCGGAAGGTACCTCGGGCATCATTAACATTGTCATTAAAAAAGAGGAACGAAAAGGCTTCAATGGTTCGGTTTCCGTGAATGCAGGTGCCCCGGAGAACAATAGTATAGGGATAAGTTTAAACCGGCGTACGGAAAAATTCAACCTCTTTAGTCAAATTGGGGGCGGACTTCGGGATTTGCCCAATGACATAGAGGCCCGAAACGTGGATTTGATTAATAATAGTGCCGTACGTAGCACCGGTACCGAATTCAGGAATGAGAATTATTACAACTTTGTGCTTGGGACGGATTATTATTTGACCCCTAACGATGTCATAACCCTTTCCGGCAATTTCGCCCTGGAATTGGAAGATCAGCCTTCCACCACCAATTTCACGGCCCTCGAAGGTACGGATACCACAACCTCCCAATGGGAGCGTACCGAGGTCACGGAGGCGACCAATCCCAAGTTTCAATATGAGTTGCAGTACAAAAAGGATTTTAAGGGGAACGAAGACCACAATCTACTCTTTAGTGCCTTGGGCAATTTTTTTGGAAAGGACCAATCCTCCGAGTTTTTGGATAGGACCCTTTTTGGGCAGGACAGGGATGCCACGCAGACCACGCGTACGGATTTTAAGGAAGCGGTATTCACCTACAAATTGGATTATACCCGGCCCTTTGCCAAAAAATGGATGTTGGAGACAGGAGCTCAATACGTTACACAGGATGTAAGTAACGATTTTGAGGTAAATGATCTGATCAACGGGGAATTTGTGAACGATTCCGACCTCACGAATATATTTGAGTTCGACCAGAAAGTACTGGGACTCTATGGTACGGCCGCTTATGAGGGAAAAAAGTGGGGTGTAAAAGGAGGGCTACGAATGGAACAGACGGACCTTGGTACGGTTTTGATCACAACGGATGAAACGAACGGTCAGAACTATACCAATCTATTTCCCAGTGCCCATACGTCCTATAAATTTTCAGAGCGCATATCCTTGCAAGCGGGCTATTCCAGGCGCATATATAGGCCGCGGCTTTGGGATTTGAATCCGTTTTTCAACATCCGGAACAACTTCAACATCCGGCAGGGGAACCCAGATCTGCTACCGGAG